>NZ_FWZT01000045.1 GCF_900177345.1 Pseudobacteriovorax antillogorgiicola | reverse complement strand
AGCCACAAGTGATTACAGGTGGTTACAACGATAATGTCACAGAAACCTATCTTAAATTCTTATTCAATGTGTGTCGAACGAGCCCGGACAGCACACCATGTCACATTCAGGTGCCATAACCGGGAATTTTACCTTCATTCTCCAAAAATGAAAAAGCTCGTTTATCAGATTCTTTTGAAATACCAAAAGATCTTTGATGTCCGTATATTTGAATGGGTTATCATGAGCAATCATGTTCATTTGATGCTATACACACCTGATAGAGATACCCTGTCACGATATCTGCACAGTACAAACCTGGCGATTGCTAAGGCAATCAATCGAGATTTCAAAAAAAGCGGACAAGCTATCCAAGATCGATTCAAATCTCCTGTCATTGAAAATCATAGCTATGCTCTAAACACTGTGGGATATATCTGGCTCAACCCTGTACGGGCAAACCTTATTAAACCAAAGAATGCTCAGAACTATCCCTATTGCTCGCTATTTTATAAATGGCGCGGACTTCATGATCCCTTGGTATCTGATGACTCGATCTTAAATGAGCTTCTAGGCTTTAGTTTTTTGCAAGGGAGATCTGTTCAACAGTTCGCTCGTTATTGGTTGCAGATCGTTCTTAGTCGCATTAGTAGCCATAGTTGCGAGGTTTTTGAGAATCTTCATTCTGTCGGTAGTTATGAGTTTTGGAAGTCCAGACGCCCGATTCCTCGCCTTTCGTCTGCTTGATCTTAGCTACAACTAGGTTCTATATCGCAGATTTTCTATCTGCTTTACTACTCTATTGCCTACACGGTATTTAACTTCACTTATTGACATTTTCCATGTGACATTTGTCTACGTTGGATTCAAAACTATCTGTTTTTAGGCTTTGTGAAGCTTTGACTTCTTGGCTTTGACTTCGTTTGCTTCGTCTTGCTGAGGTTGGGTTATGCAAGGCCTTAGTTTTGCTCCCAAAGCTTCCCGTTACGGTTCCTCAACATTTTCCATGTGACATTTGTCTACGTTGGATTCAAAACTATCTATTTTTAGGCTTTGTGAAGCTTTGGCTTCTTGGCTTTGACTTCGTTTGCTTCGTCTTGCTGAGGTTGGGTTATGCAAGGCCTTAGTTTTGCTCCCAAAGCTTCCCGTTACGGTTCCACACGACTCGATGCCCCTATCTCACTTGTTTTTTTCAAGGCTGGCTTCATCAAACCATTTCTGTAAATCAGTTAATTCACTTTCTTCTGCATAATCAACTATACTTTTTCCTCTAAAGCTATCCCTCGCAAATGGGTTTGCTCCTGCACCTAATAAGAGATCCACTGAAGTTTTGAGGTCAGGATCCTTCAAGTCTATTTTTCTTTCTTGAAAGTCTTCACCTGTGGGCTTTACAAAAGATTGAATCAATGAAAATAGAGGCAACCTCCCAGCTTTATCGGGCATATTGGGGTTTGCTCCGTTTTCTAATAATAGCTTTACCTTTGGAAATACTGGCCCACTGCAAAAGATTTCACTAACTATCGTCAACGGCGTCCATTCACCGGCAATGTATTGATTAGGATCAAAGTTAGGTGATGCAACTATTTTTCGAATTTCCTCAATCTTTCCCCGACATATTATCTCTCCTTCATCCTTTGAAGGAAAGTATAAGTAAAAAAGAAGGATAACTCCTAACACACCAATAATGACCATAACTATAGTCTTATTCATTGTTTGAACCTCCGATAAGTTACATTAGGAGTAAAGCCCCACTCACTCACCACTACCCTATTCGCTTTGGACGATTGACTTACTGTAGCATTTGCCCCAACCACAATTCCTACATGACCAGTATACCCCCGCCCTGTCGATTGGCTTGCGGCTATGTCACCGGGTTGTGGATCATTGACTACTTCCCATCCTTCTATCTTCACTCTTGGGTCTGCCCAATCAGAAGCTGTCGGAGGACTTGTGCCCTCATACTCGAATCCAAACGTCCTTCCAAGATATCCACTTACACCACCGCCTCGAATATTTGGAATGGCAGCACCCGCCTCCGAAGCAACATCGTACACAAATTTATTACACTTGAAGTCACCCGAACCGAATTGGTCCTTTGTTGACTCCAGTGACCAGTCAGTGGAATCAACGTAATTTAAGGCGGTATCTGCAATTTTTCTTCTAACATCGTGAGCCCTATCATTCAACATATGAGAATAAAGCGCCGTAATAGCCCCATCCTCAAACGACCCACCTGTAAGCTCACTCGTTACACCACCAACTGTAGATGAAGCTGCTGCCTGTGTAAACGGATCTTGTGGGATATGTTTATAGACACCTGACACTGCAAAGGTTTGAGAGATTGCTGAGGATCGGAAACCATCTTCAAAGTTGCCTCCTAAGGCAGCACTGCGAAGACCACCTGCAACCCCATGTGCCAAGACTTTACCTACGGCCTGAGGAAATTCAAGATTATCACCAAAGGCTGTACCAATGCCATTAAATATACCGCCAGATACAGCTCCTATCAGCGTTGCTTTGAGATCGCCACCACTGGTGATGTAGCCATTTACAGCTCCAAGAGCTACCGAGCCCCAGAAAGATTGAGCGAAAACCGCTGTCGCTGGAACTGCGAATGCTACTGCTGTTACGGCAATTGCTGTTAGAGTTCGTTCGTTGGTTTTGATCCAACGGGACGCTTTATCAACATTCTTTCGAAGTGACTTGTTCCCGCCCATGTAGTTGTAGGTAGCCAGGCGCACCAGCTCTTTTGCTGGATTTTTTGCGAAGCTTGAGATCCCATCTGCCAGGTCTCCCGTAGCCTTTAGTACTTTATCGAGGATAAAACCTGATGGATCAGTGGCGTTGAGAGGGTTGTTCCACACATAACTATAGCGATTGAGACTCTGTGAAAAGTACGGGTTTTGGACGATCGGGTCAGCACTGGTAAACCTTGCTATGATTGGATCATAGACTCGACCATTCATATGAATTAAACCAACGGTATCAAGGTGCTCATGACCGGTAAACCCTCTCTGGGTGGTTGAGCTGCCAATTTCTAGGTCAACGGCACCAAAATCATCGGCATCTCGCCTTTGTCCCCAAGGATCAAAGCTATAGGACTCAACGAGTTTACCCGACTCGTCGGTGATGCTTGTGATGCTTCCTAGGTGGTCCTGATGAAGAAAACGTGTGCTTTCAACGTCGTTCTCTCTGGTAACAACTGCAATACCATCAATGTAGTGTTTATGAGTTATTTTACCGTCTTCAGAAACTCTTTCATAAGGGCCGACATAGATTGTCTCCGTCATCTTCCCATCTATGGAATCTAATCTGCGATAGCGACCTCCATCGGCGTCGTAGTCGATTTCTGTCCAGTTACCAGACCTCGCGATGTTGGTTGGTTTGCCAATAGCGCTGTATGTGAACGATTTGCCATCGCCAATGGTCATATATCCAGATTTGTCATAGCAGTAGCCGGCATTTTTGGGGCCGCTTACTTCGGTTACCGCATGTGGTCCTGCGAAGCCGCCGGCACATGATTCACCATACGTGTAGGCCCCAACATCTGATTTGCGAGTAATGTTACCCGCCGCATCGTAGTCTACAGTGACGAGCTTACCAAAGGAGTCCTCATGGCTGACGAGGCGGTTAAGGTCATCGTAGCCAAATACTTCGATTTGCCTTCTACGAAGGTCTTCTCTTTGACCAAGATTACCAATGTCATCCCAAGTGTATCTGAGATTTTGAACCGTTGAGTTGCTCGCTGATACGACTGATGTCAGCTGATACGACATGGACGGGTGATAGGACTGGGTAGCAACAGCTCCATTACCATACTGAGACTTAATCATTTGCCCCTTGGCATTGTATTCCTCAGCTTTCCAGTAAAACTCGCTCGGCTTTTTGGGATTGTATACCGATTCCTGGTAGCCAAAGCCATTGTACCGGTAAGCAACTGATAGACCCGTTGGGAATGTTCTTTGGCTGATTCGACCAGCACTATCATAACCAATAGTGAAGGTGTAATCTGTACTCTTTATGGATGTCGTTGTTTGCATTGGCCTTGATAGGCTATCGAAAGCAATGTTTGTTTCATGACCACCATTCTCTAAATAAGATCGGCTAAGTCGACCCAGTCCATTCTCAGCCTTGTCGAACTCAAAGATGCGAACTTCTACTTCGGCATCGGCTGAAACCCGACTGACTTTCTGTGTGACCCGCCCAAGCTTGTCATAGGTATAAGACTGGAGCCATCCATTGGCCTTGGTCTCTGACTCCAATTGAGATAGACGGTTATAGGTGTAACTCGTCACGCCTCGGTCAGGGCTTTGAAGGCTTGTTCGAAGGCCTAGGTCATCGAAGGTGTTGATAGTGGCATTTCCAGCGACGTCATGGTTTCGCCATAGCTGCCCCCTGGAATTGTAGAAGTAGCTTGTCTCATTGCCTAGGGCATCGATCGCGACAACCTTGCGATTTCTACTGTCGGTTATCGTTGTTTTGCGGTGACCTTTTTCATTTATTACAGTCGTTTTAAGCCCTTCTCGCTCAATATTGACCTGCGTTCCATCAGGTAGAATCTTAGTATCGAGGAGTAGGTTTCTGTCATAAATATGCTTCGTCCAGTAGACGTCAAAAGCTGAGCTGCCTTCAAAATAGGGGGTCGATCGCTTCTCAACCAAGCCAAATTCGTTGTATACCGTATCGGTATTGATCTTCTGGCCTGAAAAACCAACGACAACCTCTCTGATCGGACGATCAAATCGATCGAAGAACGTTACCTGCGGGGCAGACCCGGTTTTCGTTGCGCGAACAAGCGTGTAAGCTCCATTCGGGCAGCTGATCGATGGCGCCTTAGAGCAATAGTATCTCTCAAGCCGCTCCTTGACTGTATCTGGGTAGACTGTAGTGATTGCTTGGCCAAATATATTCCAACTGCTTTTTGTTTCCAGTCCATTCAGATCGAAAGAGCTTAGGACCTGGCCATTTCTAGGGTCAATAATCGTCTTTGTCGTTTGACCTAGTGCATTCTTTGTCGTTCTTGGATAACCATACTCATCATAACTTGTCTCGACAGTGATCTCATCAAATTCAAAACCGTCTTTTTTCGTCCAATTAGGCCAAGATGTTTTTGTAGCAACGATGAGTCCACGGCTATTATAGGTAAACTCGCTTTTTGTCGCTCTTTCATGCCGCGGGTTTACAGTAGACGATAGGAGCTGTCCCTCAGACGAATAGTTCCAAACAGTTTCGTCTATTGCTTTTGCTTGCTCCTCATTAAGCCGTTTATCAAAGTATGATTTTGTAACTTTCAAACGTGTTGGCTTACTGAGAGCTCCTGAATCTAGGGAGTTTTCATATTTCGATTCTTCCGTTAAACGATGAATGCCAAATTCGTCTGTTTGAATGACAGAAAAGCTCTTTTTGTTAAAGTTATCATCATAACCATAGCTAGATTCGGTTGAGCTAACCGGTTCGCCTTCCTGATCATATTGTTGGCTGCTTACAAGTTCAGGCGCAACAAAGTAACGACTGCCATTTAGGCGAGATAGGTAGGTATACTGGGTTGCCCCTGATAAGGTCGGTGTCGAGCTTGGGTCTAAAGCATTGAAGCTCTCAATTGAAACAACTTGACCGTGAGTTCGATTCTCGTAGTCCTGGCTGTAGGCATAGACAGACCGGCTCTTTGTTTTGGTATCGAAAACGACTCTCTTTTTAAACCCTAAGCCACCAAATCGAGGGTGAAATTTGAAACCTTCATATTGATATTCAACCGTCTTTACTCCACCAACACCATCAGCTACAGACATACTTTTGACCACTGGATAGGCGCCAATATAGTCATAAGATGGAAACTCAGCATCGTAGTATCTTTGGTAGACCTCAGGGTCATTTAAATGACTATATTGGAAACTAGCCGTGACGCCAAAGCCGTTATCATAACTAAGGAGCCTCAGAGGCTGAATACTACTGGTGGAAACAGATAAGTTTCTTTCATCAAAGGAAGTAATGTCCAAGGCTCCGTCACCATTCATGTCCTCGAAATGAAGAGGCCAATCATTCGGCTTCCACCTATCAATACTCGAGAAAACCTCGGAAATCTTTTCAGGAGCTAAGAAGCTTGATCCAGTGTTGACAGAAACGTAGAGCCCATCTGGAGCCATCCCAACAAGATCAGATAGTCCATCACGATTTAAGTCTACAATATTCCGGTAGTCCTTCTTATCGAATTTTCTAGCGAACTCATCAGACCAAGATTGGACTGAGCTAAAGCTTTCGCCGTTTCCGAGTGCCACAAGAACGTCTAGTCCGTTTATCACCGTTAGGTCTGCAAAGCCGTCGCTATTGATATCGATCACACTAAAAAGGTCATAGCTTCGATTGAATCTAGCAAGTATTGGATGACTAACTTCTTCTGGATCTGAAAACCCGTTTCCTTGGTTGTAGGAGATATATAGAACATCATCTTTTCTTCCCAAGATATCAGGAAAACCATCTCTATTGATATCAAAGACAAAAAACTCATGTTTAGAAAAATCCCAGTCATCTTGAAGTGTGAGTTCATCTAACCACTGACGGGCTGGCTCGAACTTTCCTGACGATTGCAGCGCAACAAATACACCTTCATAGTTAGCCCCGATAATATCCGGAAGACCATCATTATTCACATCACTGACCAGTCGCTTGTCGTCTTTATCCCAATTGATTGAAGACGACTTAAAGTCCTGGGACCAGATTGTCGGCTCCAATGGCCCATCCTTAGAGCCAAGACTCACCATCACACCATTATTGCTAAAGCCGACGATGTCAGTGAAACCATCTCGGTTGATATCATGGAGCTGTATCTGATCTCTTGCTAGTTTCCAGCCTCTACCTAGATCAAAGTTATCGAATAAGACAATCTTTGGTCTGAGAAATTCTCCATTTTTGTCATTATAGGCAATATGAACACCGCGCTGATTGAACAGAAGAAGATCACTGAAGCCATCTCCGTTGATGTCGGCAATCTTAATTGCCTGTTCGTTGCTCGAGCTAGTAAGGCCAAATGTATTCCCGAAAGTCTTTCGATCAGAGTACTTATAGCCTAGGGTATCATCGCTCCATGAGAAACTTAGAGGAGCAAAGCACCTATCGCTCGAAGAGCAGAGATCTAATTGAGTGAGAACCTTCTTCTCGGAGGAGGATTCGTGGCCATACTTAAGGTCATAAAACCATAGACGCTCGTCTTGCTTAAAAATATTTATTCGATGCAGCAAGTGAGACTGCATATGAGACGCTCCTGTTTGAACGTACTGTCTAGTATGAGATCTTTTTTCATACTCAAATTTCACAGTAAACGGTCCAGGGGCTTGGTTTGCTGGCTCTTGGGTGGAAAACTTTGAAAGGCTAGGATCATATGCCGTATACTCGATTGTGTCTAGAAGACGCTCTCCATCAACTATGGCATAGTTATAGTACATGATATTGCCAAAGGCATCGTGGATTGAGTTTAACGACCAGCTCCAAACAAGCTCCTCGCCCTCAACCCTAGAGTTTGCTTCTCTACCATAGGTATAGATCTTCGAGTTAGGCTTAATGACAGAGAAATATTCTGGTCCGTCTTTATGCTGTCCATGAGCTACGATCTGATCTTGGCTTGCTACTTGAGTGATGTAGCGACTGCCTTCTGCACCATGGTCCCCACCATCTGAAGATAGAAGAAGAGGAATCCCATCGAGGCAGAATCTCACAAAAGGGCTGCCTGATGTCGCTTCAGAACCAAGCTCTACAGGCCCCTTACATCGCGCAATCTGGCTCTCACCAACCAGTATAAAACCTGACCCAATCACTCCAGAGTCACTGGTATTTGAGTAAGCGAGTGAAAGTTGCGGAGTCATTCCATTAACGCCTTCAGGAACTTTGACAGGAATGCTTAAAATTGAAGCGCCATTTTCACTAACCTTAGCAGTGACTGGTATCTTGCCAACTAGGTCCTGCAACTCATCAATAGGCTCAGTTTCGTTTAGTTTTTTGACCGCTTCAGATAAGCCAGCAAAAATTTCTTCACTGCTTTCGTTACGACTGGTCAGGTCCCGATAGAGATCAATAAGTTCTTCAGGTGCAGAAGAATTATTCGTCGTCAGTAGTTGGAGCGTACTTCGTAAAGTGACGAGTTCCTGCCTCGTTTCTTCAACTTTAGCGTAGGCACTGCTAAACTTTCTTCTTACTTCGCTTTCTTGGGGACAAGAGAATAGCAACGACAGATTCGGGTAGCTTGGACATTGCGCCAGTGGGTGACTACCTAAAGTAGACTGTAAAAGCTCGATGATCTTAGAGAGATTTTGAAGCCTTTCGTAAACTTGATCACTTGTAAGAACTTTATCAAACGCTGAAAGATCTTGAAAGGAGGGGTGTCCATTAGCTAAAAAAAAACTTTCCCAGCCACTCACGACACCTTGAGAAAGGCTTTCAGCACTTGATAAGAGTCTTTGCTCCAACTCAGAAGCTAGCTCAGAGTTGGAACTTAATGACGGATCATTAAGGGCTATGAGTAAGCCCTTTTCCTGATCGGAGAGAAGATTCCAAGAGATATCATTTTCAGTTGCGAAGTCTCTTGCTCCCTCTTCGTCGGAGTCTAGGACTCCAAGGGAGGACTTAAGCTCCTCACACTCCTCAGTTAGTTCCTCTTGAAACAAAAGCCATTCGTGAGGGCTTTTTCCATCAAATAGCGCCGCTTCTCTTTTGGGAAAGTAGATGTCTGACAAGAACTTATCTGATGCGGAATTTTTAGGGTAAACAACCTTGCTCGAAAGCCACTCCATGGACTCTTCATTGGAGATATTGAAGTTTTTAAGAAGGGTGATGACAAGCGCAGACCCTGTGTAGGAGTTTGAAATATCTTGAGTTCTAGGAAGACTTTCAATGCCTAGCGTGAAGTTTTTCATCAACGGCTGCTGACCGCGTAGACTATCCGATAACTGGATGCCTAGTTTAAACACATCTTGATTCCAGTACTTAGCATCTGTTAAAGCGTTTAAAACAAGCTGGAAAAATTCGATGCTATTTTTATTCACACCAAGAAACGTCTTCTGCTGAAGATTGAAGAAGAAATTCAAATTTAGTCGCGAGTTGCAGCTATGAATTTCACTTGTAATCATGCTCTCTGCGGAACAATTTGATAGTAGGTAATCGTCCACCGTACCGTTTGTCATTAAATAGATATCATCAGTATCGAGGACGTTAGTCGGGTACATACCTACGATGAAACTTGATTCAGCTCCTTGAACAAGGTCTGCACCAATGTCAAATGTAAGTTCAGCACTTACTGTTTCATCAGCTGTTGGACTATTGAGTCGGCGGTAGGTAGACCAGTATTGGCTATACATTCGATGGTATTTCCAAAGAGCCCATACTGTTCGGATTTCACTTCTTTCGGCACTGCTCGTAGCTTGTCTCATCTGGTGGCCATACCAAGACTTCATCTCGTCCCAGTTAAAGATGTGATTGGCTTCAAGTCTCCAGTCGATGTCCTCTGATGTCAGCTGATACTTCAACTCCCCAGCAAGGGCTGGGAGCCTATCATCGATATTCTTTATTTTCTTGTGCACCTCTGATGCGACACAAGATTTGATCTTATCTGGGCTAGCTAATAGGTTTAGTTCAGCCATGTCCTGGACAGCAGTCAACTCGCTTTCCTGCTGTTTAAATAGACCTTTACCGTTCTTATAGAGAATAGGACTCATCGGAATGATAATGCGTTCCACCCTATTGTCGAGGCTACCCGTGAGCCTCTCTGCAACGTTGCCGAGCCCTGTCCAAGATGAATTGATTTCTTTTATAAATTCACCTAGCTGGAACCTTTTATCTTGTACCTTCTCTGCTGAAGCTAAAGAACTTAGGTCAACACTATCGCCTATGGTAGAAACTTCACCAAGCAGCCGCTGGTAGTAAGAAATCGAATCAATAATATACCTAGTCTTCGCAATTGCAGACAAAAAGTCTCGATCAAAGATTATTTGAACTTCCTCAGAATCAATAAGAAATGATTGACCCTTGGAACATAGCGCCTTACGATCAGACTGTAGTTTTTCCTGTGCAGCTATCTGGCTATCAAAGCTCTCCTTGGTTTTTTCTTTTATGCCACTTGCAC
The DNA here is from genome assembly GCF_900177345.1 of Pseudobacteriovorax antillogorgiicola. Taxonomy (NCBI): domain Bacteria; kingdom Pseudomonadati; phylum Bdellovibrionota; class Oligoflexia; order Oligoflexales; family Pseudobacteriovoracaceae; genus Pseudobacteriovorax; species Pseudobacteriovorax antillogorgiicola. The sequence goes on along the minus strand of NZ_FWZT01000045.1, from coordinate 7,974 downwards.
TATTCTGAATACCGTTCTGTTTCTCTTTCAAAGAAGCAATTTGATCATCAATGGCTTTGATGGAACGTGATTCCTGCTTATGCTGTTCAAGTAAGCCGAGATATTCGGAGAGAATTGCTGGTGAAGCTGTGTACCTATAATCAACGTAGTTTGGAACTAGATTTCCTCCTTCTATCCTGCCTCCATTCGCATAGAAAAATGTGATTTCTTCAAGTGAAGCGGATCTTGTCTGAAACTTTTTGCATCCCCCGATTTGCTTTTCTTTATAAGGACCAGCTAGGTTTGTCTCACACCACATACTAGCAGCATTGTCTATGAGGTTAAGGCTGGTTTGGCTATCAGCCTTTTGGCTTTCATACTGATCGATACTTCTATCTATTTCAAGAAGCTGATCACTAAGAACGCTAAGAGCTTGATCCTTCTGAAATCTTAAGTTTTCGATAGTCGACGACAGTAGACTATCTTCAATGTCACATTGATCTTCTCTTTCCTGTGCTCGCTCGGCTTTTTCTAGCTCTGAGATAAGGTTTGAAAGTGAGTTGAAGTCTGTTTCTACGGATGAAATAAACTTATTCACTAGGGCTGTCTGAGGTGTTTTCAAGCCTGCGTTAATTTCGACAAAGTCTCTTCGAAGGGTGGACTCAAGAGCCGTCTTCAACTTTTTCTCAAGCCTTGAAGATACAAACGAAACGAAGTTACCTGGTAAGTTGAATTGATTTCTATGCAAGGATTCTAACTCACGATAGGCGAGCAAGAAATCATCTTTAACCGAGTAGTTACCAATCGTAATAAGGTCTATCAAGTTACGTAGCATCGTGAATCTAATTTTAGAGTCACTTAGATCAGAATACGCAGAGCGAAATTTTTGCCTCTCATCTGACTCATCAGAGCAGGGGGATTGTAGTGAAAGACCTGGCTCAGATGAGCATATACTTTTCTCATGATCATCGAAACTTTTTTGCACAACCTCAATAATTTTAGACTGCTCTCTTATCTTTTCCCGAATTCCTGTATCAACAACAACTTGCTCAAATGCTGACAGATCCTCAAATGACATATCTTCATTTGCAGCTACAAATTCGTTCCAGGAGCTTTCAATATCTTGAAGTAGATTTTCAGAGCTATCTGATAATTGAGATTCAAGCTCCGAAGCTAGCTCAATTGCTTTGTCCCCATAGGATGGGTGTGTCAGGGTCATAAGAGTCGCTTTTTGATCATCAGAAAGCAGCTCCCAAGAGATGCCGTTCTCTAGCGCCAAACTCTTTGCAAGATCCTCATGGAAACTAGATGACCCAAGCTGCCCAATAAAAGCGCCAAAGAGTTCGGTAAACTCTAGACTGGATTCCGGAGAAAGATCGTTTGAAAGTTGATTACTTACAAGTCGTTCATTTAGGAACCAATAATTATTAAAGATCTCTTGTACCATTGAGAGATTCGGTAATTCACCTGAATTTTCATCAGCGAAAATCTTTTTATTAGTTACCTTGAAAGATTCGTTGGATATTTGGACGGCGGAATTTAGGAATAAGAGAAGATCATAGACTCTCAATAGATCACTGACTTTTGCACTTGGATCTTTGAGCACCGTTTCGCTAAGAGACAGGAGTTCCTCAATGTAGAAATTAGTCCAATGCCTTAGACGGGCAAGACTCTCATCACTAGGGTTAGCTAGATATTCCGCGAAGATTTGACTTTTTGATGCATCTAAGACGAGATTTTCAAAGCTATTCTCTGAAGGAAGTTCAGCCTTTATAGTTGAGGAGTAGGAAACATGAGGCTTATTCTGCTCCTCTGCTCTGTATTCAAGCCACTCAGCAACCTGACTTTCAGTGCCAACCCAAGCAATCAGTTTTGAGTAAGCTCCACCTGTAATATTACACTCACTGGGACCACATAATTGACCGAGGGTTACTCCAAGAATAATCTTTTCATTAGTATTATCAGTCTTGCTCACCCAGTCACTCAATGTTGAAACTACCGACTGATCCTTGAGATAAGTAGGGTTGAGGTGAAGATAGTTGACCACAAGACTTTCAATTGAGTCGTTTGCTGCATCTTCCTTCATCAGATCGAGGCAACTTAGAAAGAGTTTCTCTTCCATGCTGAAAACCTGTTGAATGGTTTCTTCAGCAGACAAGCTTTTCAAGTCTTTACAAGACCCGGTATTTGCTGAAGCAGCACCGCTGATTAACAGGTGCGCTACTGTGGAATATAGAAATGCTCTCAAATCAATCTCCTCGATCTCTGTCGGTCAGATGTGTTTGCAAATTTTTTACTTTGCCACTTCATATTGAAAATGTAGTGCAGATATCCTTAACGAACCGGCGTTACCAATAACACTTCCACCAAGGAAAATATCCGTGGAACTATGAGAATTTTGCAGTACCGAAAATGTAACGTAGGAAGGCGAGGCATCAAACATAGCTGTGCCATAGAACTCTGTTTTATTATCAGTATACGGCAACCCTTTTGTGCTTAGAACGACATAAGTGTTCTTGCCGCCACTTAAAACTGAGATACCTTCAATTCGTTCGACCGTAGCGAAAACCGTATCGCCAACTCGTCTCCACCTGGCATTCTGTACGCTTAAAGATGGGGTTGCAAGATTAACGGAACTGACCAGATCGGGGTTCCAAGTCCCCTCTTCATACCTTGGTTTCGTTTCTAACTTTAACCTGAGGAGGGTAATTTGCTGTTGCAGTTTTTTAACTTCGTCTTCAGAGCTTTGTCCATACAAAGACAGCGAGAAAGAAATCATGACCGCAAACAAGATGGTTCGTAACATAATAAAATCCTTTGGAGATGCTGTTTCGAGTGAATCGTCGTGACCTTGCAAGCGGCTGACTAAAAGCTCAACACTTACCAAAAACCTTCCCTGCTGCGACATTCTAGAAATCAAAAAAAGGAGGAAAGCCACGCTAGGTTTACTACTGCGAACCTACATGTATTTAGGTAGGAGAGTTATACAGGCACTATATTGCAGAGTCAACACCTTATTGACATACTTTGATTTATTTTAATTCAATATTATCAGTCTGTTAACTGGTCATAAAGTTTTTTTCAGTAAAATAATATAACTAGGAAAACCAAGTAGATAGAAATGAAGCTCGGTGGGCGTGATGTTCGCACCCGTTACTACGAACGGGCGATTTATTGAGTTGAAATGGCAGCCTCTTTGTCTCATACATGGCTACCACTTCGAATGCTTTGGTGAGACTTTTAGAACTCCTCGACTTTTACAAAGCCTGATCCTAGTTCTTCGACTCTTGCCGTACATGGATAGGAAGGGTGTCCCCCCCAAACAAATAGATCCAATGAGCCGTAACCATCAAAAGACAGAATTCCATCTTTTTCAGCCGTGATTATCTTACTGAATTCAAATGCCTGTGTTGCCCCCGCACTTGTATTTTTTTTGTAGACTAACTCGGTGGTAGAGTGAACTATTTTGGATTCCTCTCCGTCAGGCTTGAATTTTGCGAATATGTTCATTGAGCAGTCAACACATTCCTTGCCTTTAGGGGCCTGAATAAGACCTGAAATGGAAATGCGGTAGGTCTTTCCCTTTTTCAGATCGAAGGTCAGACCAAGTGGCTTATGCTTGTCACGAAAAGAGTAGAAGTTTTGGGAAAGAGATTTTTCCATATACGGAACTCTATTGGTAGTTTTCATCTCGATCTTCAGCGCTGTGATATAGTTCTCAAGCTTTTGTATTCTTGATAAGTTCTCATCAGCTGTGGCTCCATAGGAAAACTGACTCAGAGAAGATCCTATTAGGATGGCAAGTAGCTTAAAGTTCATTCGTAATCCGATTCTGCGAAGGGTTGTTGTCATGACGAATCGTGAGCGCCAAGCACCCACGTCATTATGGTTGACTTCATAGCCTAAGTATATGAAAAGTTCAATCAGTAAAGCAGAGTTGCAAAAATGCGGTTAGCCTTATCCAAAAATTCAATATAGATTACAATATTTTATATACTATGAGGGTCAAATTCTTCCCAAGCAAGTTTCGAATGGAGATCGCTTGCGACTCACTTCTCCACCCTAGCCTCTACCACAGCCTTTAGCTCGCCACCCTCTGATAACAAACGATCATGATTTTCCATAGAGTCTCAAACCCTGTATCCGTTCGTCCCAGTTGTAATTTCGAACATCTTCGCCTTTTTTAGCTAGAGAGCTTCACATTGAATATATTGCTCATTGCATTCCAGGTAGTCACTTGTCTCACGGTGAAAAACGCCCGCCCCCATATATTTCTAACCTTCTTCCCTTGCACTTCTGTTTAATGATAGAACACCTTTCACGGCAAGGCGTCTCTCTTACGAAGGAGTCATCATTGAACATAATTACAGAAACAAATGACCAAAGACTCGATATCTACAGATTGCAGAAAGATGGGCCTTTACGCCAAGAGGGCAAAATCATTGTAGATAGTGCCCGGGTTGTGGAGCGACTGCTTAAGACTCCTATCCAGCTCAAAAAGCTGCTCGCCTCAGAGGCCTTTATTACAAAAAACCGCGACTTACTAGAATGGCATCCAGCTGCCGAGATCAACTCCTGCTCCCCGGAGATCATGACGAGTATCGTCGGTCATCGGATTCACAGCGGCGTCATAGCAATTGCAGAGCGACCTTCAGATACTCCTCTGGAACAACTTGGATCCCGGATAATTTTTCTCAACGGAGTCAATAACGCAGAGAATGTAGGAGCTATCATCCGCAATGGCCTGGCCTTCGGCGCCCCATCGATTATTGCAGATGGGTTAAGCTGCTCTCCCTTCGTACGCCGGAGTATACGCGTCTCCATGGGCGCAATTTTCAAGATGAAGAGCTTTCACTGTCAGCTGGCCTTACCCTGCCTCAAAGAACTGAAGCAGCTCGGTTATCAAATTTTTACAGCAAGTTTGAATGAATTTAGCTGCGACCTTCGCTCTGTAGAGTTTCCCAAAAAAGCCGTCCTAGTGATTGGCTGCGAGGGCGATGGGATTCAAGCCGAAGTGGAAGCTTTCGCTGACCAAGCCATTCATATTCCCATGGCAGGTGGCATCGACAGTTTGAATGCTGCTGTCGCTTCAGGAATATTCCTCCATGCAATGATGGGATCACCGGCAGAAACTTTTTAATCGTTCATAGCTTTCTTTGAGACGCAGAAAGTCTTCGGTCTGCCCCCCTTGATCAGGATGGAGGGCCAAGGACTTTTTATAAAACGCCTTTTGAAGATCTCTTTGGGACATGGTTTTAAGATGCTCCACACTGGGAATGTCGAGACACATCAGGCATGAGAGAAGCTGATCGCCGCGAGGTCGGTCCTGCCAACTTGAAAACTTTTTCCAGAAGTCATCAATCATCGCCTCCATCTCTTCATCCGAATAGGCTTGAGAGTTTTTTGGATCGGAATAGAAGTGAAACATCTTTGATTGGGTAAACTGACACTCATCGGCATGCTTAAGCCACCATTGTTCCGATGTGTGTTCGCTACAAAAGAGCTGCGCTTTTTTGGAGCAGTCTGGCAGATCATACGAATCGAAGGCTCGACACGTGCCGACCGGCACAGTCTTTACCAAGACCCCTGTAGGATCGAAGCCAACAACGGGTATCAGGTCGTGCTTGAGGTAGTCATCAAACAGAGTCATGAAAATTGCTCTATCAGTTTCATCGATCTGATCAGCTAGGGCATCGCTTGGGTCAGCTTGATAGTGGGCTAGTATACTTAAGTTGGTTGCCACATGACGGACTGCAAAGGCAGTGAGCTGCTGCCCCTGGACGGATCTTAGCAGTGATCTAAGTTCGTCTCTCGGCATATGACTCGAAAGCAGACTAAGGTCTCGAATACGGACCAAAGGACTCTCTGCAATGCTCACACTTGTACTCTCCGCTGGTGGCTTAAGATGAGACAGGATCTGCAGTGACATGGTTTCAAGAGACATGAGTGCATCGAATGACGGGAGCAAGGGTCCCCCTTTTTCGCTTTTTTGACAGGTATCGTGCTTTTATTATAGCCAGCTAAAGAGCTTCGATCATTCCTTTATTTTTGACTGGTAAATTTTATTAGGAATTCAGTCGATATGAAAGAAAGTCAAATCTACCTGGTCGTAGCTATGAATCATACCAAGATAATCATTTGCTGGGCTATCTTATCTGCCTGTGGGTCAGACCAGAGCAGCTCTGATAGCAAGCCTCTAGACAGCGGTGTCGAGCCTGATACAGCTGCCTTAGAACCTATCCCAGTGGGGGGAACATTCTTGGTTGACTGCGAGCCCATAGAACACGGCGAGCAAACATTAATACTAGGTTGCCGTGCCACCGACCCAGCTCAAGACCTATCGCTGATCAAAACTAAGGCCTACATCATTGAAGACGGACTGGCGACGCTGCTAGAGTCACTCCCACGAGCAAGCTCTTGGCAGAACCACTACTCAATTCCCACCAAGTCGATTCCTGAAGCTGTGTTTAGACTGGATATTATCAATGACAGCGGTGATGCAACGGGCTCTTTCATGGAGCCCTTGGTAAGTCTAACTCAAGGTTCCGCAGTACAGCGCTGATAGAGACCTTTAAGAATTGGTCGGAAGTGAATCCAGAAGCCAACGCGCTCAGCTTCAGTGATAATACCCACGCAAGCGCGAGCAGTGATCTCATCGCGAACCAGAGTCACCAGGTCATCGATGGCTTGTTTCAGCTCCTCGATTTCTACTGTACCATTCTGGTTTTGATCAAGTAGCAGCACAACGATATCTTTAAAAGTATCTAAGGCGTCGTTAAGCTCGGGGCCGAAGTCGATCCGACCATTACCATTGTAATCGAAGTTTTCGAGTAAAAACGTTTTTGTTTCTTCGATAAATTCACCAATTTGATCAAAGATACTATCGTCATCCTGAAGCTCCAAGGTTCCGTTACGAATATCCTCATATACAAGAGCCGCTGCCAAAGACTCAAGATTTTGGTTTTGCTTGCCCCAAGCAAATGCTGAACCCGAAATAACTAGGGCGGCTAATGTGAGCCACATTCTTATCATGATCCCCTCCGTCTTCAATGAATAATCGTGTTAAAGGTGTATCAAACTAAGGCTGGCTACATGATTTAGAAAAGTTGAATTCTAAAGAAATCAATGTAGTCGTTTTGCAGCGAGAATATCAAGAGAAAGTCTCAAAACTTATCATTTCAGACAGGGGCCGCTCTTGTTCCCAACCCAAAGTCTTTAATTCTGGTTCTTCAGGGAACTGATCAACGTAGCCAAGACACAGCAAGGCAACCAGTTTAAAGCCGGCCGGAACTTGAAGCTGTTCATTCAAGTCTTGACTATCCAGAATACTCACCCAACCGAGACCGATGTTTTTTGCCCGTGCCATGAGCCACATATTTTGAATGGCACACACTACTGAGTACGGCCCAGCTTCTTTCATGGTCGTCTGGCCTAATACAGGACCAATAGGTTCACGATAGTACACTGCTAACAAATGGGAGCACTCCTTGATACCTTCCAATTTGAGTTTGCTGTACACTTGCTTTCGCTGGCCATGAAACTGATTTTCAGCACTGGCATTTGCTCTATCGAAGTTTTCTAAAATTACAGCACGCGTAGCCGGTGATTGGATGACAACGATTTTCCAAGGTTGGCTGTATCCTACCGATGGAGCAAGAAAGGCGGCATCGATCACTTGCTGTAGGTCATCATCTGAAATCTGCTCAGGTGTAAATCGATTGCCCCGGATATCCCTGCGATGGACCATAATCTGTTTTAACAGCTCTTGATCTTCAATAGAAAATTTTGGTCCCATGGTCGCCGCCTTGCTCCTAAGTGCTTCAAGATTTTATAACTATTAGCACTTTTGAAAAAATCTGACCAGAAATTAGGGTCTGTTGACGGTTCGAAGACACGTAACTAGGTTCTGTCTGACGAATACCTAAAAATGGTGTATGATCCTCGAAACTTCTAGGAGACACACCTTGGCTGGTCGTTTTGAGCTCACGGATGAGC
>NZ_FWZT01000044.1 GCF_900177345.1 Pseudobacteriovorax antillogorgiicola | reverse complement strand
CGTTTGCTGTGAGTTGTTGTTAACTCCTCATCAGTGGCGTGAGGAAGACTTATACGGACTTGCCCCCAACTCGTCAACACCTAAACCCTAAAAAATTCGAATATTTTTAAGAACTCCCAGATAGGCATGGTGAAAGTCTGAGCCACTATGTTACCTATGAACAGAAGCCCCTCTTAAGTCATCTAAAATGACTTAAGAGGGGCTTCTAAAAGAGGGAATGAGTACTTACTGTCGCACAAACGGATCGGACCACTTTGGGTTCGTGGTCAGGTTTGTATTGGTCAAGCTTTCTAGGTAGGCCACAAGGCTATCGCTCTCACCATCACTGAGGGTCAAGTTCTCAGCAATGCGGTTGCTTAGGTTGTCGTTCTCTTGAATTCCACTGCTATAATGCTCCACCACTTCGCGAAGGGTTTCAAACCGGCCATCGTGCATGTAAGGAGCAGTAAGCCCGATGTTCACTAGTGAAGGAACTTTGAATTCTCCAATGTCATCACTATCTCCGGTAGCAGTAAAGACACCTAAATCATCGAAGATTTCGAGCCCATTATCTCGCGCTTGATCGGTTGTTAGAGAGGCTCCACCATGGCAACGCCCACAACTTGCTTCGCGAGAAAAGAAAAGTCTTTTTCCAGCTAGGACTTCGGAGTCAAGGTCACCAGTCGCCCGTCGATCAGTGAGAGCTTCGGCAGGAAAGCCTGCAATACTTCGGACAAACTGAGCCAAGGCATAGCTCATCCGCTCCTCTGTTACAGTCGAATCTCCAAAAGCAGCTTCGAAGAGTGAAGCATAATAGGAAGCCTCCGAAACTCGTAACACAGCCTCATCGATGCTAAGCCCCATCTCTTTGCTGTCTTGAATGGGCATCAATACTTGTTCTTCTAAGCTATCAGCTCGCTCATCCCAGAAGAACTTTCCATTCTCATAAAACCTCGCATTGGCTAATCCCATAGAGTTTCGACCTGTAAGCTCGCCATCGAAACCAACGCTTAACGCAAGGTTATCTGCAAAACCCAAGCTCTGAATATGGCAGGTGCCACAGGAAACAGTTTCATTTAGCGAAAGTAAGGTATCGTAAAAAAGCACGCGCCCTAAAGTTGCACCAGCATCGGTGATGGGATTATCACTTGGTGTATTATCTTGCTCGGCAAGTCTCATCCCTCCAAAAGTGAAGGCATAGTCATAGGACTCTTCCGGCAAAGTAAGGCTTACATCCGCGCTTATTTCTGTTGTCTCTAACAGGACCGACCCTTCTTCCTCTTGAAGCTCCTCGACAATGCCACAGGAAAACTCTAGGGACAAAAGGGGTGCAAGGACAAAGAATTGCTTGATTGATTTCATAATTAAAGCCTCCGTTTGTTCTAAGGTACTTCACGGAGCCTGGCAGCCGTTGCTAAAGATGTCTTAAATTTTGTCCTGTTTTCCACAGATTAGAGCCTGAAATTTACTATGAAAAGTAGAAGGCCGGAGAAGATTTTAGGATATTTTGTGTCCTCGCTCCTGATATTGGGCACTTACAATAGGCACCCTATCCTGCTAATAATACTTCTAAATTATTTCATATTGACCTACATGTCAAAAATTAGATATAACCATGTCACTTTAGCAAAAGACCCACAGGACGAGGGCTTCGTAACGCAAACCAGACCACGTTTCCCAGGAAGGATCGTCGCTCGTCTGCTATTTTGAGCACTAGTTCATGAATCAGTCACAGCACGGTCAAACTAAGCTTGTTATCGAACTCCTCATGGATCGGATGCATGAAAGCGGTCAGCTCCGAAGATCCCATCCACCTCTTCGCTTAGTCAAAGAGAAAAAGATGGGTCACGGCACGCGACGCAAGCGAGGCCTCGACTTCATGGGGGCACTGTGCGGCTTGATCTTATGCCTTCCGGTTCTAGTGATCCTTGGCGTTCTGATCAAGTTAAGTTCGCGAGGCCCCATTTTCTATTCACAGGATCGCGTTGGCGAAGGGGGCAAGATTTTTCGCCTCTATAAACTGCGAAGCATGTATATCAATGCCGATGGAATCAAAGCACAGCTTATGGCCCAGAATGAAGTTTCGGGCCCAGCGTTTAAGATGAAGCACGATCCTCGGGTGACCCCGATTGGACGATTTATTAGGCGCCATAGCCTAGACGAGCTGCCTCAGCTATGGAACGTTTTGAAAGGCGACATGAGTCTGGTAGGCCCAAGGCCTGCTTTGGTGGACGAAGTGAAGAAATGGAATACGGCTTACTTTCAAAGGCTTAAGGTCCCCCAAGGGCTAACCTGCATCTGGCAGACATCTGGACGCAGCAACCTAAGCTTCGAAAGCTGGATGGAACTCGACCTAGAATACGTAAACAAACAAAGTATTTCTCTAGACTTGAAGCTGATTCTAAAGACAATTACGGTCGTTGCCCGGGGGACGGGGGCTTATTAAAACCAAGTCCGGGTAGCCTGGAAAAAGTTAGAATATCAATAAATTAGAAAAATTATGAATTTTCATTCAAGAGGGATACACTCTTTTGCCGTTAACATATGGTTTTGGAAATAAGCTAACCAAAACCTGGATGGACACCAAACGAAGCCAAGCAATCGGCAGGAAACCAAACGATTCTAATCCAATCAGCTGGACAGAAACCATCCTTATAATCCTACACGAAATCCCATCGGGAGAGTGGCTCAGCCACTCTCCATCTTCACGCCTCGTTGGTCATATGTTCGGTGACAAACTTTGCAGCCTCAGGATAAAGCTCTTTTGAGGCTATAACCAGATTCGTCTTGCCCTCGGGAGATTGTCCCGCGAAATCTTTAATCACCCCACCAGCCTCTGGAACGATAATCAGAAACGGTGCGTAATCCCAATACTGGAGTGCTGGCTCCACCACAAGATCAACTCGACCTGTAGCTAACAAGACCATTGCGTAGCAATCGCTCCAACAACGATTGCCTGACACTTCTGTTTCTAAAGCTTGTAGCAAGAGGTATTGATCAGCCTCCCTAAAATAGTCGCTCGATGAGTGGCAAAACAAGGCATCTTTAAGGGATGTTTTATCTCTGCTTACGGTGACCTGGTCAGCTACCGAAAAGGCCTGTCTCTGGCTATCGTACCCTCTGAGCCATTGGGCTCCTTGGCCCTTTGCCGCTGACACCAACTCCCCAAGCTCAGGCATGTAGGCCCAGCCGGCAACAACACTACCCTCGAACTCTAATGCCAAGAGCGTGCCCCACAGAGGAACTCCGTGAATAAATGAGTATGTTCCATCGATTGGATCGATGACCCAGCGAAAGCCATTCTCTTCGTCTTTCGAATCGTATTCTTCACCCAAAATACCGTCTTCGGGAAAATCTTGCTGAACAGCCTTGCGGAAGGCTTCCTCAACGGCTCGATCGGCGATCGTCACCGGGCTTTCATCTGCCTTGGTTTCAACGATCAAACCTTTCTGTGAAAAGTGAGAACGAGCAATCTCGGCGACCTCAACGATCGTTCGATGCCCCCACTCATATCGCTCCTGGATGTCTTTACTAGCCACGGATGATCTACCTCCTCAGAGTCTCAGTTTCAGTCGCTACGCTCATAGCTCGCTTTGTTCAACTAGAACAAAACGCCTCCTAAGCTAGCGCGAAACGATCTGTTATTTAAGGTGTTTTTTCGACAGGCTCCCAGGGAATTACCCTTTCTCTGCAAACCAGTCGATTGGAATTGACATCCTAGTAGGAATCCCCTATTTTATGTCATTTTTGCACATGCTGTAGGATATACCGATGAGTTCCCAGAATTTCTCTAGCCTCGACCTTGCCTCTGACTTTTTAGATAACTTAAAAAGTCTCGGCTACCACACGATGACGCCGATTCAAAGTCAGGCTTTACCATTGGCTCTTGCTGGCCAAGACTTACTCGCCAAAGGTAAGACGGGAAGCGGGAAAACTGCAGCATTTGGAATCTGCCTTGCTCGAAAGTTGAGGCCATCCGTCTCAAGACCTCAATCCATAGTCCTGTGTCCTACGAGGGAGCTTGCAGACCAAATCGCGACTGAACTTCGCAGGCTCGCACGACGCATGCCCAACATAAAAGTGCTCACCCTTACCGGCGGTATTCCCATTGGTCCTCAGCTTCGTTCGCTCGCTCACGGTGCACATATTGTGGTGGGTACCCCAGGACGTATCGCCGATCACTTAAGGAAGAGAAGTCTCGATCTTAGGAACGTGAATACCCTGGTCTTAGACGAAGCCGACCGTATGCTCGATATGGGCTTTATCGAAAGTGTTGAATGCATTGTCCAGCAGCTTCCTACCAAACGGCAGACCTTACTATTCTCAGCAACCTTCCCGGATAATATCTTAGAACTTAGTCAGAAGATTCTGTCAAACCCCGTGCGTATCGAAGCAGAAAGTAACAACGCAGCTCCAAAGATCAAGCAAGTTTTCTATCAGTGTAAGGCAACAGAAGATTTCTATAGCATGTTACCCATTATTAGCAAGCATGCTATCAGTCGCGCTATTATTTTTTGCCAAACAAAAGTGCAATGTGAAGACCTTGCCAAGAGCTTGAAAAAAAAGGGGCTGAGCGCCGAAGCGATTCATGGCGATTTCGAGCAGAGACAGCGTGATGAAATTCTCACTATGTTCAGCCAAGAGAGTTTATCTTTTCTCATTGCCACCGACGTAGCTGCAAGAGGCATTGATGTGAGCCAACTGCCAGCCGTCATCAACTTTGAATTAAGCCGAGATCCCAAGGTTCATATTCATCGCATTGGCCGCACAGGACGCGCAGACGCAGAAGGTTTAGCCATAAGCATCGTGAGACCAAGAGAGACAGGCCGTTGGCAAGCTGTACAAGAGGAAATGAAGCAGCAACTACCACTCCAAACAGTTCCAGCAATAGCTTCAAGCTCTACACTTCCTAAGCCACCGATGGCATGTATTCGCATCGCATCAGGCAAGAAACAGAAGATGAGACCTGGAGATATATTAGGTGCTCTCATTCAAGGCGCGGGTGTTCCTAAGGATGCCATTGGTAAGATTAAGATTTTCCCCTTCCAAAGTTATGTTGCTATACAAAGACCTTTAGTTCAGAAAGCTTTTAAAGGCTTGCGCAGCGCTCAAATCAAAGGTCGGCGCCATGGAATGATCATCCTTTCTTAAGCAGTATGAGAGCCTCTCCAGCTCTCCCTATTTTCATGTAAATCACTCCTTTGCTCAAACCTAGCTCGACCTATTTTTTTAAAAGACAGCAAAAAAGCTTTTGATCTTGGCATCTTTTTGACTATCATGATGGCTAATCTTACTTGCAGTTAAAATTTTGGGAGACAGACTATGAGAGTTCTCTTATTGAGCTTTCTTGTCGCCGCTTCATCAAGTGCCTTGGCGGGTGCTAAGGACGATTTCATTGCGGCTGCAGAAAAACAGTGTGGTGTATCTAAGGACGAAGCAGCAAAGCTTGCAACTGGTGGTCGAACAGGGTCTGTGATCAAGTTTAAGCTTTGTCTTGAGCCTGAGCAAACCCTTAGCAACGGCTGTAAACTTCGATGTACAAAATCTGGATCAAAAATCGGTAAATAATCTAATTAAAGGATATTTGTATCATGAAGAATCAACTACTCGCGTTAGCACTGCTTGCGCCCTCATTGGCACTTTCTTCATCGATCGAGGATCGAGTCGATGAGCTAGAGATGAATGCTTTATTAAATACCGTTAGGTTTTCTGGGGAGTTCGTCACACGTGCGGATCACATCTACGATCCCTATATTACTCAATCTAAGAATACTATCGATTTCTCAACCGGCTCAATCGTTGATGCAAATACTGTATATAAAGGTAAAAGCTTCAACGTTCATCGCTCTCTATTTTCCCTAAACATGACTGCTGAGATCAGTGAAACTCTGACGTTCTACGGACGGATGACTGCTTCTAAATTACAAAACAACTTTATTCTGCTTCAAGATGCACCAAACCAATCAGCTGATCAGAACGCAAGAACATTTGCTGGAACTCAGATTCATCTAGAGCGCGCCTATTTTAATTGGAAGATTCTTAACTCCCTGTCCCTATCGGTAGGGCGCTTGCCGACTATTGAGGGTGGCCCCACACATATCGTTCTAGGAGAATCCCCTCGTGGTACTTACCCGAGGCTTGCCTACGCTTCAAACTTGGATGGTTATGCTCTTACATATAGCATTGGAGGTTTCTCAATTCGTGGCCTCTATCACCCTCTTTCTGCAGTCAAAGCCAATCGCGGCTCTTCTGGATATAGCTACCAACCAGAATGGACACTAGCAGGAGATCGAATCAGAACGGATAATGAGCTACTCACCTTTATGCTTGAGTACAGCAGTCCCGACCTAGGCTTTACACGATACTTCAACTTCGCTAGCCAGTACTTTATCATTAACAAGCTGCTTGTGGATGATTTCAGTAGAGATCTGCCAAACACCGGAGCATCACCAATTCCCGGAGCGGTCGAAGAAGTCGAGATTTCTTCTCCTCTGTCCATCAACTACATTAGCTGGGTTAACTATCTTGAATTTTCTGATATTGTGGGCTCAGGTGCTAGTTTGGCCCTGACTCATGTTTCAACAAAATCCCGTGGAAACAAGGGATCTGGATTCATGGCAAACACTGCTGGGGAAGAGAAAAACGGTTCAGCCATACTCCTTGCAGCAGCATATAAACTACCACTCTCAGCTTTAAAGAACCCAATTTTTGGCGTCGAATACCTCAGCTCAGACCAGTACTATCAGTTTTTCAATGGCCTCGCTTGGGACCCTGTGGGATTCCACTCAACCCGCGGGACCGCCAGCCACATCTTTTGGAACCAACCCCTGACCACGGGACTTAAGCTTCGAGTCGCTCATATGATGGTAGATGATAAATACTCCCGTGGCGAGTTCTCGGGCGAGCCAACAGAACTAACTGGCGACGCCAAAGGAACAGTAAAAACAACTTATGCCGAACTACGCCTAGCATTCTAACACCCCCCCGCGCATCGCGGGGACTTTTCCTTATATTCATCAACAAACTGCCGAAAACCATGCAAGTACACTGATTCAGCAATGGTTTGGTATGATTAAAAAAACGCTCCACAATCTTAAGAAAAACTGGCCACCTATCACAATCTGCATTTCAATCACGGCAATGGCATGCGTGGTTCTTTTCCATCATTTTCGATCTCAGTATGAGCACTATCGAAACAGCGATCTTGTATACTCCGTAGAAAGTAAGATTCTGGACTGGAAGCTCCGCAGTCGGGGCGTCGACGAAACCGAGACCAAGGTGGGTATTTTGGCTATCGATGAACGCTCACTCTCAAAATTTGGTCGTTGGCCCTTTTCTCGAAAATTCTATTCCCAGGCATTTGCCAATCTTAAGAAGATAGGGGTCAAATGGATTGGCTTTGATGTTGTTTGGGCAGAAAAAGAACAAACGCTTCTCACCGATTCTCAGCCTCTATACCGCACCATCAATCGAACGAACTACAAGGCACGTATTAAGGCTATGGATCGAATGACTGAAAATTCACCTAGCGATATCAAATTCGCCCGAGCCATCAAAGAGTTTGAAAACATCATTCTGGGTTACTTCTATTTTGGCGACAAAGCTGAATTCGAGCGGACAGCAGGGCATCGCGAGCCGTTTCGCGACCTTGATCTTATGCTTAGTTCTGCTATTGAAGCAGTAGATATGCCCGAGGGCCGCGAATTAAAGGACTACAACCTTCCGAAAGCCTATGGAGTGGTATCAAACACCCCTATCTATTTAAACTCGTCAGAGCACTTTGCATTCTTCAGTAACGACGCCGACGATGACGCTATCAACCGCTGGGTAACTCTAGCTGCCAAAGTTGATGGCAATTTAATGCCATCTCTGGCTTTAAAAGGTGCTGCTGAATTTCTCAATAGCGAGATTTTCGTCTTTTTTAACGAGGCGGCCATTGAAGGAATCGTACTGGTAAATCGTGAGGACGAAGAACAAGCGATTGAGATCCCCATTGACCCAGCCGGCTACGGCAGGCTTTTAATCCAGCACCGAGGCCCCTCCCAAGGCTTTCAGCATTTCAGCTTAGCGGACGCCTATGACGATAGCTTCTCTAATGAAGAACGGGAGGCTCTAAAAGGTTCCATCCTACTTCTTGGAGCTACTGCGACTGGCATCAACGATATTCGCCCCAACCCTTTTGATCCTGCCATCGATGGTGTTGAAAATCACGCTGCTGCTATCGACAACATCGTTCGCCGCCGCTTTCTTCGCCGACCCGCAACTATGATCGAGACTGAGTTTATGATTATTTTGGGAATCGGGCTCTTCTTTTCTCCAATTCTAATTTGGGGCCACGCGATCACCTCTGGGCTAGCGCTATTGGTCTTCCTTGGCGGCTTCTGGGCTGTTGACTATTTTTTCTGGTTTGAAAAGGGTATTTGGGCCTACCTCGCCGTGCCCTGCACCCAGATCCTATCTATGTTTCTTCTGACTAATATTTTCAAATATATTTCAGAGGAGAAGGATAAACAGTTTCTGAAGAGCGCCTTCGGCAGCTACATTTCTCCAGAACTCATTGAAGATATGTATAACACCGGCGAACCTCCCAAACTTGGTGGAAACTCTGGAATTCTCACAGCCTACTTTACCGATATTCAGGGATTCTCGTCGTTTTCTGAGAAGTTGACGGCAACCCAGCTGGTTGAGCTGCTCAACGAATACCTCACTGCTATGACTGATATTCTCTTAGAAGAAAAAGGGACCCTTGATAAATACGAGGGTGATGCAATCATCGCCTTCTTTGGTGCTCCCATGCCACTTGAAGATCACGCCGTTCGGGCTTGTACTGTGGCCGTAAAGATGCAGTATACCCTTTTACAGCTTCGCAAGAAATGGACTGATGAAGGGGATAAATGGCCTCAAATCGTAAAAGATATGAGGATGCGTATCGGTATCAATAGTGGTGAAATAGTAACTGGCAATATGGGTTCACGTGACCGAATGAACTACACTATGATGGGAGACTCCGTGAACCTCGCTGCACGGCTTGAAGAAGCTGCCAAGCAATATGGGATATTCACTCAGGTATCACAGTTCACAAAAGATCTTACCGACGATAAATTTGAGATGCGTGAGCTTGATACCATCCGCGTTGTTGGCAAGAAAGAGCCAGTGACTACCTATGATTTGCTAGGCATCAAAGGCATGACTCCCCCAGGCCTTGTAAAACTCAAGGACACCTTTCACCATGGGCTTCAGCTATACAAAGATATGAAGTGGGACGAGGCCATAGCAGTTTTTAAGCAATCATTAGAGATGGAGTGGCTTCGCTATCCAGATCTGAAGGGCAAGAAGACCAACCCATCGGAAATCTACATTGAACGCTGTGAAGAATTTAAGAAGAACCCTCCACCAGATGACTGGGACCGTGTTTACACTTTAACTAAGAAATAGTGACTTTCATGATTCATCATCAATAGAATCTATTAGTCGTTAGCTTCAGCTAACCAGGACTCTGCTGTTTTTCTGTCGAAGTGTTCGCAATTTCATTTGAACTCTGAAGCTTCGATTCGATATACTAACCCATAAGCAACACATAGAATTGATAGCTAAAACATCTGAAAATATCCGTGGTATAGCCTCATCTATATCTTAATTTCGTTCGTCATCAAAAATTGCTGCTGTTAATCCTTTCACTGGGAACATGAATGAAGGCACTGTGTCTAATCAATGAAGGTAGTCATATGAAACGTATTTTAGCTTTTTCATTTTTTTATCCTCAGGATTTGCCTTTGGGGGTGCTAAGGATGACTTTATTGCAGCAGCGGCCACGCAATGCGGAGTCTCACAAGATGAGGCTGCAAAGTTAGCTACCGGTGGACGAACTGGATCCGTCATCAAATTTAAATTGTGTCTTGAACCTGAGCAAACTTTAAGTAATGGCTGCAAGCTTCGCTGCACGAAGTCCGGCTCAAAAATCGGTAAGTAGAAGGAGCAACGATGAAGAAACTTATTACCACCCTAGTTTTTGTAACTGCAGCCCAAGCTTTCGCTGGTGAAGTTGAGGACCGACTTGATGAACTTGAAATGTCAGATTCACTGGATTATATCCGAATTAATGGCTACCTTGCCACTCGATGGGACAATATCACCCTTGGCAAGGCTGACTCCCTTAGCGAATCAGGCGAGGATGATCTAAGCTTTAACATTCATACGATCCGCTTAGCAATGGACTTCTTCGCACCAGTCAGCGACGACTTCGAAATCCATGTTCGCCTTGCGGGAGCAAAGTTAACAAACCACTACGGAACTGCTGCCAATTGGGGCAAAATCCATACTGAAACAGGAAGCAAGTCAGATTTAAGTAACAACATGTACTTCGAACGAGCTTTCTAGAGTTTAGAGCCCAATATTAGACCGAGGCCCCCAAAGGGGGCCAGCTCAAAGTTGAATCTACATTCCTTGCTCAGCTCGCTCCCACATTTGTAGATAAGCCTCCGCCGAGTTCATGAGAATATCAAGGCTTCGACCACCAGTTTTCTCATCCACCTGTCGCAGATTCTCGACCCACTCCGGTAGCAATCCATAGTGAGCTAGACCTTCTTTTGCGAAGTTAAAGCTACGATTGCCAGTTTGCGGTTGGGTGAAGGTGACCTTCTGATCCCATGATTTGAAAGGATACCGAAGGACAAAGTCATCATCAGCTTCGGCTTGGGTGGCAATCCCCTGAATATCGGTGCCAATGCCAACACCCCCTAGAAAGCCCGCATCTTGTTGTTCCTGGGAAAACTGATCTAAGATACCAGCAATCCTGCTAGGCCGACTGTTGTAAGGGGCAATCATACCGCCGAGGCCAAAGATTCTTTGCCGCACCTCATCGCGATTTTCCAGCCAACCATGGGATGAGACAACTCCTGAATAGGAATATTCTTCGAGCAAATCTAGGGTATCAAGCAAGGTAGGATAAGACATATGATCGATCTCTAAAATCATACCACGACTCATGATGCCTTCGATGAGATTCCGACCAGCAGATTGTAGGGGCTTGCGATTGCAAGCAGGTGTACCATCTTTAAACTTTTTGTACTCTGGTAGAGGTTCTAGTTTGGAAATCACACTATAGTCCAAAAACTTCACCGCAAGCCCGCCGATCACAGGTACAGAAGAGATAGCTTCAATCAGAAAGTTAAAGTCCTGATCGATGAAGTCCTTCATACTCTTCACACCAGTTGTGCCACGAACGTCCCCAGGACAAGACTCTAGATCCCAATAGTTGCCCTTGATTTCCTTAAACAGCACCTTGCTAGGCCGAACCAGATCTAGGATATTATCAATTATGGAAGTGCTGAACTTTCCTGTAAGATGCATCCAAGCCCCTCCCGAACCTCCTTGAGGGCGAGTACCACCGAAGGCGTTATCGAAGCGATGGATTGGAAATACAGAGCGAATACCCAGATCATGAATTTCAGTTAGCTTGCGCTCGATATAATCCGGATCACATTGCTCCTCGTCGTAGCGACAGTCGAAAAGAGTGCCATATTCTGTGCCTAGAACAACAGCTAATTTATTGTCATTGATAATCGCCCGTGCCTCTGCGGAAGACTTGGCAATACGAAACCAGCCTTTGCCAGGGCCACCTTCCTGTGCATCGATGTAGTCTTGCATATCATACATATACTGGGTTTGTAGCGCGATGCTATCATCGCTTTTGCAGTCGCCTTCAGCCTTGCCGAGATGGATCACACTAAGCAACTGGCAGTAGGTAGGATTGCCTGTGACATTGGTCACGAGGATACGTAGACCACCGAGATAGGCACGCTTCATCCACATATAGTATGCGGTAATATGAGTGAACGTTTGTCGATTCGGCCAGTATTCGAATTCAGGATAACCAGAGGTTTTATGTCCACCACCACCGTCACTACTATACTGACTCTCCAAGAGGTCAAGGCTACCGTCGTCGCCGTGCAGCTCGTTGCATTGATTGAGGGCATGCTTGATACCATAAGGGTGAAAGGTATCTCCAGACATTGCTACGGTGCCCAAGGTTTTCGTGAAAGCAATGTGAGAATGAAAGTCGGCAAATCCTTTTACAGGGTTGTTGGAGCTGACTTTCTCATTAAACTTCTCCGAGACTACGGCATCTAGCGCTGCCTCTGGATATGGCAGACAATCTGAGCTAGGATACGGAGTCAGGCGGAATCCAGCCTCCTCGGGTTTGTAGGAACCTTCGGGAACGATTTTAAGTTTGTCCCCCTTAACGACTAGTCTCATGTTCTTTTTGATGGAGCGGATAGAAACCAAATTGGAGTCATCATAGCGATCATCGTCGACAGAAACGGAACGGATCTCCCACTCGGCTGCCTTGCTAGGATCAGACTTGGCTTTAACCCCGAAAAGGTGACTACTAAGAACCCGGCCCTGACGATCGGAAAGTAAGAACTTACCTAACGCCGCTGGTTTCGCGAAAAACTTTTCCACCTTGCCGCTGCCTGCATCAAGATTTTCAAAGCGGTAGTCTGCATTCAAAAAATTGTTATTTGTGGCAGGCTGAATAGCAAAACATGACTGTGCTAAGTGATAGGCCTGCTCTCCCTCCTCGACACCCTCACAGGATTGCACGGCCAAAATAAGCATGGCAATGCCCGCAACTCCAAGTAGCCTTGGTGCTGTTTTCATAAGAGATTCCCCTCATTGTAGTCTTTTTTCCTAATGTCTAAACTTTAAATAGCTCATTCCCTCTGGGATCACAATTGAACAGAAACGAAGCAAGATTCAGGAAAGATAAAGTGAGCATGAAAGGAATTAGATAAGCCGTTTAAGAAACCCTCGTACCAAACGGTGGACACCGAAGGCCTGAACACCGCAGCCTGCACCATAAACAACTTGGAATTGATAAAGCAATAGAGATAGAATGCTTTCGTTACGTATAATCCTTGAGAGCAAATTATGAAAAATCCATTGACAGCGCCCTCAATTCCTCTGGTCTGCCTTGTTGCTACGCTCTATCACACAACCGCCAAATCTGAGGAGACTGAGTCTCAAGAGACGAAATCGGAAGTGGAACGCATGTCAGTTTCGGGCACGCGGGTGCAAAAAACTGAGGCGGAAGAGGTTTCTAAAATCGAGATTCGGGCCGAGGAAGCAGAACTTGTGGCTCCTAGCGGCGACGTTGCCCAGGTTCCGAAGCTATTCCCGGGAACGGTAGCACGCCCCCAGGATTCAGAAGTTTCTATTCGCGGCTCCGACAAGAACGATACTCTCTACTTTATTGACGACCTACAGGCCCCAAACCTCTTCGAACCAATTTCGGGAACATCAGTTATCCCTTCAAAGGCTATCGATACTCTGACTTTTGTGCCTGGCAACTTCGATTCCGAATACGGCAACTCCACCGCGGGCGTGATCAAACTTGAAACCCGTGGCGAGGCCATTGTGGAGCCTTATTCTGAGTTCCGGCTCAACACTCCTATATACGTCAGCGCCTATCACGAGCAGGCTCTCGGGCAGAACAGCTCTATGATCGCGTCCGCTCGTAAGTCGATCTTGGAGCCATTTGTCAATGCGGCTCCGCTGGACGAAGGGACAGTGCTACTCCCCTACTTCCAAGACGCATATTTACAGCATTTTTATGGTGACGATAAAATAAGCATCAAAAGCCGCTATGTTCATAGCCGCAGTGGTGCTGAAGTCAAAGTCTTCACCGACCGGTCCCAGGAAACGGACGGCACGTCTGAATTCAACTTTGCCAATGGCTACGATCTCTTTGGATTTGATATTCAAACTAGCATCGGGAGTGCCAATGTTGAAGTTGACCCATACTTTTCATCGTCTGGTACGGAATTCAGTGTGGGCGACATATTTTTTAATATCGACGTCAACACGATCACTGTTCCCATCCGCTCGCAGATTCAGTTAGCGGATCGCATCAATCTATATCTTGGTGTGCAAACCATCTACCGTGACTTCGTGCTTGATGCCCAGGTTCCCGACACCACCCAACAGGGACCATTTTCCGACCCAGAAACAGCACCGAAAATCGCCCTTAATGTGGATGCTAGCCAACGGGAAGATGCCGCCTGGGCTTCCTTTGAGTTTGGTGTAGGACGTTTCATTCTAACTCCCAGTTTCCGCCTGTTCAGCCAAACCAATATTGATAAAGGTGGCGTCGACCCACGCTTTGTAGGCCGCGTCTTCCTCACGGATACTCAGACCGCAAAATTTGGTGTGGGGCGCTATTCTCAGTCCCCAGGCCCCGAACAACTCGACCCCGATTATGGTAACGAAAATCTTGGTTGGATTCGCTCCACCCACTATTCTGTTGGTCTAGAGTCGATCGTTTCCAACTACTGGACCAGCGATTTTCAGATCTTCTACAAGGAATGGGATGACGATATTCTCGACGATCCCGTGAATCGCTTTATTGCCGATACCACGCGAAACTCCCAGGGACTAGAGTGGTTTTTCCGGTATGGCGATGGATCCGATCTATTTGGTTGGCTATCCTATACCTACTCAGAAACCAAGGAAATCCGTGGCGAGGGAGCCAAAGAGATCTTCAGTGACACCGACTCGACCCATGTGCTGCATCTGGTTGCCAACTACAAGCTAAGTCCCACCTTCCAGCTGGGTGGACGCTTTAAACATCAGACCGGCTATGTGTATACGCCGATTGACACAGTTTGGTATCAAGCGAATGTGGACACCTACCTTCCTGAGGAGAACCCAGAGCTGGTCAATTCAGAACGAGTGCCCGACACAACGAGCGTATCAGTCTTTGCCCAACAAACGTTCGAATATACGTCCTGGGATCTTGTGCTGCGATATGGCTTCGAAGAATACCAGTTTAGAAAGTCGTCACCAAATATTCAATATAACTATGACTATACCAAAAAAGAATACACCGCAGGCTTGCCTGTGATTCCATTTATCGAAGTGAGAGCTATCCTATGAAAAAATTATTTTCTTCATCAAACTATCATAGCCGTCTGCGCTATATCTTGCTGCTAAGTTTGGCTGTATTTGCCTCGTGTAGCGAAGTCGAGAACACACCCGAAAAAGTTGATAAACTGCGAGCGATCGGTGTTGCTACAGATAGTCCATATTACGAGCCAGGTATGACGGTCACTCTAACATTCATTCTAGCAACGCCGGTCTTGGAAGACATTAGCGTCGCCGAAGTTACCCTCGAAGATGAATTGCAGCTTGCCCTCAGCAACATTAGCCTGCCTACACCAGACGATAAGTCTGAACTGCGATTGTACACTGTCACCGCAGATGCAACCCTACCACTTGCTGGGGATTTGGACTTTGCCACCTTTGATGGAACTGCAAACATAGCCTACGCACTTATATTCTCTCAGGGGGCTGAAGAGGAACGGGTCAGGGGTAGCATCAAGATTTATCCAGCGGGAGGAAGCCCTACCAATGTAAGCGGGCTACCAAGCATCGAGATCACCAGCCCTAGCGAAAATAGTACCATCGGAGGCGGAACTGTGGACCTCGTCGCAAGCCTTGATGAAAAAGGCAGCGATGAAAACTTCCGCATCAGCTGGTTTGTGGCCGACGGAGTCATAGAGAAAAATCGATCCATTGAAACAGAGTGGGAGGAGATGAGTGCTGGCACAAAGACAATTATTGCCACAGCACGAGGCTTGACATCAGGAACCTTTGCCTATGACGTGATTGAAGCCACCATAGAATAAACGAGGGCCAAAAGGGCCCTCCCTGGCTTACTTAGGCTCTTCTGATTCCATCCGCTCCTTGTGCTCGGCCATGGACTTCATCACAGTTGCACTCTCAAGATCCAAATCTCCAATTTTTGGCTTACGCTTCTTCCTAGTTTTTGGTGGTACCATTGATCGCATGGCCTCTAGCTTGCCAAAACACAGGAGTCGATCGCTAGCATGAAGAACCCGATCTGAGCGTGGGTTGGGTATGATTTTGTGACCATGGTAAAGGGTCAAGACGTTGATATTCTCTTCCTTCAGGTGAGTCTCTTCTATAGTTTTCCCGATGTATTCAGACCCCTCTGGGACATAGATCTCGCTAACTCCATAGCCTTTACTCACCGTAAGCCTCTGCCGGATATCGATCTCGGGAAAGTCAACTTGCGCTGAAATATACTCGATAATGGCGCCAGCAACGTCTAGCTGGGTACAGCCTTCGATGCCCTCTAAACCGGGGGAAGAGTTGACCTCAAGGATTTGCGGACCATTATTCGCTTCGAGCATGTCTACACCTGCAATACGTAGGCCTAGGATCTGTGACGCTCGAATTGCTGCTTCCTTGTACTCGTCACTTAGCTCCACCTGCTCAGTAAGACCACCACGGTGAACATTGCTCCTAAATTCTGCACCCTGAGCTCGGCGCCGCATCGCTGCTACCACTTGATCGCCAACGACGATAGCTCTGACATCCTTACCTTTGCTTTCTGCAACAAATTTTTGAATCAGTACATTTTGCTTTTGGCTTTGTAGTAGCTCGACAATAGCCATGGCATTTTTTTCAGTTTCGGCAAGCAAAACTCCGATTCCCTGCGTTCCCTCAATGAGTTTGATGATTACCGGGGCTCCACCAACTCGCTCAATTGCTGGCAAGACATCGTGTTTGTCTTTAACAAAAGTGGTTCTAGGGATTCCCACGCCGTGACGGCTCAATACCTGCAAACTACGCAGCTTATCGCGGGAGGTTGCAATAGCTGTAGCAGTATTCGCACAGAAGATATCCATCTCTTGAAATTGACGGACCACAGCCGTTCCGTAGTAAGTGATCGATGAGCCGATCCGCGGCAGCACCGCATCGTAGTGGCTCAAAATTTCTTGCTTGTAGTATAGATCCGGATCCCCTTGCTCCAAGTCGATAGCAAACTTCAGCGTATCAAGAATTCGGACCTCATGCCCTCTTTGAAGCGCTGCTTCCTTGAGGCGTTTGGTACTGTATAGCTTGGGGCCACGGGATAAAATAGCTAGCTTCATAGGACATTCCTTTTTGCTACTTCTTTATTGCACGGGTTGTTTTTAGTGATTTTTTTACAGGCTGGCCTCCGTAAAAGGATTTGCCTGGATCGACAATCAATCGCTCTCTCATACCCTCTCGACCAAGTAGCATGCGAAAGCCCATCTCATCACGATTCGCAAGAGTTAACTCAATGTCCCATGCCTTGCCCAACATGTGGATTTCGGTTATGATAACAGGCCTCTCCGACGAGTGTCCTGTTGAACTCTTGACAAGACGATACTCTAGAATACGAGCCTCGCACTTGACTGTGAATTTCGAATCTTTCTGCTTGGGATGCACCTTAAAGCGGACATATTCAATTTCCCGCCGCTTAAAAGTTTCCACATCAAAGGCGTGCAGACTTGAAGTTCTGGCACCTGTGTCGATCTTCGCCTTAATCGATTTGATGCCGAGATCTGGTAGCTGCACCCACTCTCGCCAGCCAATGACCATTTTCTCTTTCTTCATCCAGCGTCTCATGTTGGGTGTTGTACATCAGCCAAGAAAATTACACGTTACACTTAATCCCATGATTGTTAAAGTTGATATCAATAAGGGTGCAAGGTGCCGTTTGCATTCAAAAAATAATTGTTCTCTGCTACACGCTACTAGGAATACCTTCGATGTACAAGACCTGGCTCAAGACCATCTCTGAAATCTCTCACATAAGCCCCGAAGCCCTTGAAAACCTGATCACTAGCACCATCGTCGTCCTTTGTTATCTCGGAGTGCGACTCGGCTTTAAACGTTATATTCGCGGAAAGATCAACTCAAAAAAGCTTGCCGAAGTGGCAACTGAAGTGATCCCCTCCCTCCTAAGACTATTGCTCCTTGGCGCTCTTCTAGGGATCTGGCTGTCCGGGCAAGCCAGTGTTGCCAGTTTCTTCGCCGTTCCTGATGATGCCATGGAAAAAGTAGTCGCATCAATTTATGTGTACCTCGCATACATTGCCGGGAAGCTACTGGGTGAGGCCTTCATTGGCATTCGCTATCATCTCGACGTAGACAAACAATATTCTGTACGTAAAAACATTCAAATAAGTATTAGCATCCTGTGCGTTGCCGCTCTGTTCAAGATTTGGATTGCCACCACCGCTGACTTTTCCACCTACCTTGGCCTTCTATCGGCCGGCATCGCCATCGCATTGCAGGACGTAATTGTAAGCTTGGTTGGCTGGATCTACTTGCTCACCGTCCGGCCCTTTAAGATTGGCGACCGGATTGAAATCGATGGCAACCGCGGCGATATCACAGACATCAAACTACTCCAGTTTTCCATGCTCGAAACTGGCAATTGGATCCAAGCCGAGCAACCTACGGGACGGATTTTAAGTTTTCCTAACTCATTCGTGTTTCGAAACATGATTGCGAATTATAATACGGGCTTTGACTACATCTTTGCCGAAATGCCTATCATGGTCACCTTTGAAAGCAACTGGCATAAAAGCCTAACCATTCTCGAAGACATCGTGAAGGTCGAGATTGGTCAAGAGAATGCAGATGCATCCTGGCAGATTCACAGAGCAGCACGCACCATGCGACTGTCTTTCGACAATTTTGAACCCAAGGTTTTCACTTCAGTGGCAGATTCGGGAGTGGTGCTAACGCTGAGGTTTCTGTGTCGGGTAAGGGAGAAGCGTGTTGTGGAGGAGCGCGTGTGGAAGCGTGTCCTCGACGCATTCGCCAAGCATGATGACATCGACTTCGCCTACCCAACGCAGCGCTACTATGTGAATCATATCGAGGGCAAGGCGGAGGCAGGGGGGCCGGCAGCGGCCGGAGCCCCTGTTCCTACCTAGAGGTGAAATCAATCAAGGCTTATGGTTTTCGGCCAACCGTCTTGATCCCAGATGATATCTGCAATTTTAAG
Source organism: Pseudobacteriovorax antillogorgiicola (assembly GCF_900177345.1). Taxonomy (NCBI): domain Bacteria; kingdom Pseudomonadati; phylum Bdellovibrionota; class Oligoflexia; order Oligoflexales; family Pseudobacteriovoracaceae; genus Pseudobacteriovorax; species Pseudobacteriovorax antillogorgiicola. Next base: position 1,639 of record NZ_FWZT01000044.1, on the reverse strand, counting down.
AGAAAAAAGGCCATTCGCATCGCGATCGTAAGCGTGAAAAACGAGATATGTACTCTCGCCTTCTGCAAAAATTGCATTGTGACCTGGCCCACGCCAACGGTCACCAGATTGCAAGAGCAATGATCCTCCTCCTTGCAGCATCGACCTTCCACTTTTATCATAGTAGGGGCCATCAATATTTTTTGATCGACCAACCATAATTCGGTAAGTACTGTCAGCACCCTTACAACAATAGTCGAAGGAAACGAAAAGATAATAGTAACCGTTGTTGTAATGGATAAAGGGAGCTTCTATCGCGCGCCCACTTGTCAATCTTGTCGCAATGCTTGTGATACCATGATCCGCTGGCATTCCAGTGGCCCCGTCGAGCCTTAGTATCTTCAATCCACTCCAAAAACTTCCAATCGACATCCATGGCGTTCCATATTCGTCAAACGCAATATTCGCATCTATAGCATTCCAATCATCACTAGGGCTGGTACATATCACAGGTTCGCCACTATCCTTCCATCCGCGACTTAGATCCTCCGAATCGTTAATCAGCAGACCTATGCAAGACCTATTTTTTCCAAACTCCGAAACAGAGTAATACAGGTGGTATTGGCCCGCGAACTTCGCTACATCAGGTGCCCAAATATGAATGTCACCAAATCTGTCTAGGACCCACTGAGGCAAAGGCTTTAGAAGATGACCCAAGAAATTCCAAGATTGTTTGTCCGTTGAGTGTCGAGACAGGATACCTTCGCCTGTAGAGAAGACATAATATCCTAGATCAGTTTTAATCATAACTGGATCATGGACACCAAAGATTTCCCCTTCTAGAGGATACTCCTTTGGCTCCCCAACCTCTTCACTCTGAGAAATTCTTTTGAATTGCCACTGCTGGTTCGCGTTCCCGGTGAAATGCCATTGCCTAATGTCACCGTCGTTCTCCATACTAAATTCCCAAACATCAAGGGCCATCTGACTAAGTTTTGATACTATCGTGAAGTAGCCACCTTCAGAGCTTTGATATCCCATTGCTGATGATCTGCTCCATGGTAATACCATTGTCTAACTTGCCCACCAGCGCTACGACTCGCTTCATAAACTTCAATTGATTTGTTGCTATGTAGAGGCCTAATGGAATAGTAGCCGTTACTTAGAGGCGTAACTCTAAACTTTTGATTATCAGATGACTTTGGCTTGAACTGCAACACGTTTGCCCCATCTTCACGACTAATCCTCGCTACATCTAGAGCCAGTTGACTGTGTCTATTAATTATTTGATATACTCCTTCATCCAGCCATTCCAAAGGTTCGACGTTTGATGGGCGCGACGACTCCTGCATGTCACACGAGAAATGAAATAAAAAAAGTGGAAATAGAAATAGTGCGTGTTTTAACATCATGGCAACTTCCCAAGTACTGAGCTCAATCTTCAACAAATGTTCAATAATTCATGAGAATTGATTAACCTAATCCCTTCAGTTAACCCAAAACATCTAGGTTCTGTCTGACGAATACCTAAAAATGGTGTATGATCCTTGAAACTTCTAGGAGATACACCTTGGCTGGTCGTTTTGAGCTCACGGATGAGCAATTTGGGTTGATCAAAGATCTTCTGCCCCCTACAGGAAAACGAGGTGGGCAGTGGAAT
>NZ_FWZT01000043.1 GCF_900177345.1 Pseudobacteriovorax antillogorgiicola | reverse complement strand
CTTGATTCTTTGTCATTTTGAGACCTTTCACTACCGCGCAAACATTATACTAATCTATCGGCAGATTTGTCTCACACTCCCCTGGCACATAGCGCTAGAAGTAGTCCCGGTTTGGCCCCCGATTTTGCCACCAATCAGGATACCACCCCTAAGGGTTGCTAGCGGGTTTTCTATTTTCGCTGCTTTCTTCATAGCTTGTTGCCTTCCACAGTTTTTCATATTCATCTTCTCTGGTAAGGCTTTGAAGAGAGATCTTAAACTCTCTTTACCTTCGCCCAGGTTCGTGAGATTCATACCTTGGCAAAATGCTGTCAAGATCATCCCAATTCGCTTTCGATGTGACAAAATTATGAGACATAGGCCTTTCAACTATATCCGAATCTAAGATACCTAGCCTAAGCCTTAGTCTTGAAATGTCTTTCGAGCTTGAACTATATATTGGTGAAGCACACACTGAGCAAAAGTACTTCCTTCGGCCTTCTCTTGATTCATAAAAATTCATCAGATCAGCCCCCTGTACTATTGAAAGGTCTTTTCTGTCGACGAATCCGTTAGTCGCATAGGCGGTTCCACTGCTTTTGCGACACCTTGAACAATGACAATGAATTATCGAGTCTATTTTACCAGAAAGTTCCAGCTTAATTTGGCCACAAAGGCAGGATCCCTTGTACATACTATACTCATTCCTATAACTAGTTAACCAAATGATCGTGCACTAGGCGTGAGGGGATGTTCCCCTCGCTCAGCTACCTAAGCAATGACCACATGTCCCATGATTACATGATCCATGATTGCATCTCCACCTCCAGCCTGCCCAATCATAATTACTCCTCTTCTTGTTCGTCTACAAGGACACCGTCCTCATACTCAACACCATATTCATGCTTGATATCATCGATACCTCTTTCGAGGATGTTTCCCATCGAAATACAGAGAAGTTGATCTGCTTTTTCTGCTGTTCCAAGCTCTCGATATAGCTCTGCCAAGATATCGACGTAGACGTCTCGAATAGCTGTCTCACAAACGATAATGTCGGAGCCATGCATCAATTCCTTAATCTGATCTGCCAGCTCAATTGACTTTGGACCCGCTTCTTCGTTCTCTTTTTGTGTTCTTCGTTGTGCTAAATCGACAGTTTCCATAGCCCACTCCTAAGTAGTTAATTCGTATCTGTCTGTTCTCATCTGGGGCAGTGTTAATACAACAATGATTTCAGACCCAAACTTACGGTCTGGGATTATGATTGCTCTTTGCTTGGTTCCATATCTTCTGGATTCAATTTTTCAACATGCCCAGAAGTTCTTCTTACTAAGCAGATACGTAGGACGGGCACTTATCTACATTATTGGCCCCATAAGCATCAATATGTTCTTTCTAGATGCCAATGATAGATTCAATTACTGGCCAGCGATTGCTACAGTTCTCCTTATAGCATCTGCCAATTTTTTGCCTGGTGGTGATCAAAGCAAGCGTCATCAACATAGGGTGACGGCTTTGTACTTAGGTCTGCTAAGTCTCTTTCTCTGCCTTAGTATAGAGATCCAGACAGACTCCACCTTGACTCGACAAATTCTAGGTGCAGGAAGCTTCTTTACTCTTTCCGTTGTGCTAGCAAGAATCTGTTTACTACAGGGGATCACAACTCTATTCAATGGAGTTACGGCAGCTATTTCTGTGCGAGTGATTGTACTTTACCTAGAAGTCTTTGGCAACCTACTTACAACCGGAATTGGCTTAATCCTATCGGGTCTTGTCATTCTAATGATTATGTGGGTTTGGAATAAAACTCGACTGAAGACTTTCAGCAACAAGGGAACGCACCATGAATAGAGCGGCCAAAGTCGTTATCTTGACCATGCCTGGATTGATATATTTAGGGATGTGGGTCATGCACTTAGAAAAACAAATTGCCGAAGGCACTCAGGCATATATTGAAGTTGCTGGCTACGATCCTAGAGACCTTTTCTCAGGGCACTATATTCAGTATAGGCTTGTTTTAGATAAACAAAGAAATTTATGTGAAGATGATAGAGTTCTAAACTGCATCTGTCTCAAATCTAAGGCCGAATCTGAAACTTTTCCGGAACCCCTTCCCCTACTGGTAGCAGATTGGAATAAAACGTGTGCATCAAAGCCTGCTTGTTCAACTTTCCTAAAGGGCAAATGTCAAGGTAATAGCTTCTTAGCCGGTGTTGAAAGATTTTACATCCCAGAAATCTACCAAGATGACCTTGCCCGTCTTCCCGAACCGAGCTTTATTAAAGTCTCCCTTTTGCCAGATGGTCGCGCGATTGCAAGGGATTTATTGATTCACCGCAAGAGTTTTAAAGAGTTGAACCTAGAGAAGTGACATTTTTGAGCGGGAACGCTATTGCGATCTAGAAGATATTCTCAGATAGCGATCCTATCAATCGTAAATGGAGTGCTTGCACTTAGCTCTACATTTTCCTTTCCAGGCATATCATATGAAATTAACCTCATAAGAATCAAGTAAGTAAATCTGTGTTTTCACAGTTTAGGAATCCTTTACAGGGGCTCTTTCCCTTGCAGATAAAATCCTTAGTCTGTAAAAGACACTCAAATAGTATTAATAGAATATCTTGCACTTTCGATGTGGGGGAACCATGGAATTCAGTCGTAGAACATTGCTTTCATCAGCAGTCGCGATAGGAGGGCATTCCCTTACGGGGCCACTCTGGGGTAACGAAAAGATTGATTCACTGAGTTCGTTTCCTGTAGGAATCATGAATGCGCCTTTAAAATCATCGGCAGGCTCACTTGATATATTGGAAGGAGATATGCCAGATGATATCTTCGGCCACTATTTCTTCATGGAAGGAATCGCCCTTGAAACAGGGCATTTTACTCCTGCGGGGCGGGGCGCGATTTGTCGTGTCGATTTCAATCAGCCTCATTCAATCTCGTTCAAGAGAGCTCTCGTCCAAACTCCCTCAGCTATCCTGATGGATCATGTAAGCTCGTCCCGAGACCAATTCAAGCTCTACGGTTCTTTATTTTACTTAAGTAGTTCATTAGGTTTTATGAACTTCAACAATACCGCACCTATCTGGATGGGAGACAATCGCATTGTCCTTACTTTCGAAGGAGGTCAGCCTCATGAGATTGATCCCCTTAGTCTTGAAGTGGTTAGCTCAGTGGGAACCCCAGATGAATGGCGCCCTAGTATCAACGGCGTCGCAGGCTGGTTCACACCTAAAAAATGGCTTTTCCCGCAGGTAAGGACCACGGCTCATCCATATTTCGATGAAAGAAATGGGGATGCCTATACGGTAAACTATGGCGGACTCTCCGCTCTTAGCGGGTTCCTCAACCTAGTGTCGTGGGATCGGGTGGGTCGCTTAAAGCATTGGCGAGTGAAGACCTTTGATGGCTCATCTCCTCAAATTATCGGCACCGTCCATTCCATCGCGGTAACGGAGAATTTGATTATTATCTTCGATACGGCCGCTAGGGTTGAATTTTTAAGAACCATTGGCTTAAAAGGGATCACTCCTCAAACCAACACAACTCCAACCTACATTATACGAAAAAAAGATCTACGCAGGGACAGTGACACTGTAATGGCCCATCGGTATGTATTACCTTTTGATACGAGCGATGTTTTGGTAGATTATGATGACCAACAAGGCAGTGAGTTTCGTTTCTTTGCTCAGTATCTATCCGCTTCAGATAAGTCAGAACCTAGTTACAGAGGTGAGTCCCTCTATCATGGCGGGCGTGTGGACGAGAGTATCGCTGGCTATCCCATTGCACCCCACGACATTGGCGGAATTGTCAGTGGTCGCGTCGATCTCAGAGCTTCGGAGCCACGTCTGATCGATCATTCCCTTGTTACGATACGGGATGAAGAACTCTGTTGGGATGTGAACGACCCTATTTACTATGGCCATTACAACTTTCCTAATCGGTTCGAGCATATTTTCTACATAGCCAATGGCTATCGCCCCGAGCTACTTGTCAAACGGGGTGTGAAAGCCTATCGAGACTATCCAGACAAAATATTAGAATCTCGCGACCTTCCCAAAGACCCTAAACCGTCAGCTCTATTTCGCTATGATTGCAATCAAGAAGCCATCGTCGATTCCTTTCAATTTCCAGAAGATGCAATCTCACGTTCTGGACAATATCTAAAGAAGAAAGGGGATAGTTTTCAAGGCCAGAAGGATGGCTACATCATCTGTCCTGTCTTTCTGAGTCAAGCTACCAATCCAGGTGGAAACGGCAAGGAGCTTTGGGTCTTTGCTGCTGATAACCTTTCGTCAGGTCCAGTGTGCAAGCTTGGTCATCCAGATTTTGATTTTGCAGCCACAAATCATGCCATGTGGGTCCCCAGTATTGGTCCTAGGCCAGAAGCAAGCTATAAAGCAGACAGCTATCGCTTCTACGAAGATAGACTGGATGACCATTCGGAAGAGGTAAGGCGAATCGTAAGGAATGAAGTTTATCCAAGAATTCTCTAGTTGAGTTGAAATTGTAAATAGTAAAGGAAATGATCGCTATGAACCTACTTTCGAAAAAGATAGTTTTGCTTGCTGGACTAGGAGTGTCGAGTAGCTTCGCAGCCTACTCGATTTTTAAGGATGATGCCTCGGTCAGCAACTATCAGAATACCTATCGTTGTGCAAACGTGAACGTGGTTGAACCAAAAAACTATCAAGACATTCAAAAAATTGTTGGTGACGCTGTTGCGAACGATCTCAAAGTCATGGCTAATGCTAGTAACTTTAAAAGTCAGATTGATGCTGCCTGTGCAGACGAAGGTGGTTATCAGGTTGTCATGGACGGGCTCGATCAGTTAGTAGCCATAGATCGTGAAAATATGTTGATGACTGTGCAAGCGGGAATGCGATTTGATGTTTTCAATCGTATCGCTGGAGAACAAGGGCTTGCTGTCAATATGGTTACAGAACTAGGGACCTTCTCCATAGGTGGAATGCTGGGGAGCGGAACCCATGGATCGACCTTAATGAAGAAAGGCTCTATGTTATCAGACTACGTGACAGAGATGAAAATCGTCTCAAGTCAGCTTGATGAAGACGGCATGGCCAAGATCATAACTCTGAGAGGTGAGCAACTGGATGCTGCTAGGGTCAATCTTGGAGTCCTCGGGATCGTAGTGGAAGCCACCATTCAAATGGAGCCACTGTTTAAGGTAAGAGGGATCGCGAAAGCATATGACAACGACAGTAACCTGGAAGAGGTTATTTTAGATCTGGCGAGAAACTCTTATTCCACCAACATCGGCTGGTTTCCTGGTCTGGGTAAATATACGGTAACTAGCTATGAGGTGGTCGATGACGAACCAGTTCCAACGAAAAACGATGCTTTCAATGCGCAGGCTGATAATTCCTGGTTGAAAGAGGCTCTATTTTCTGGGGTATTTAAGCTCCTTCATGAGGTCCCCGGCACTTGGTTGCAGTGCACTGTTGCTAACCAACGCTACAAAAGCCGTGCCGAGTCCTATTGGGCAAAAAAAGGCACTCGCAAGAGAGTAGAAGGCGCGATCGGTATGAGTTACGACATGCAATATTTTGCATGTAAAGGTGGGTATGCCGATTGTGTCTGGGATTTCTTACCGATTCAGCTCCAGGAAACTGCGATTGCCTTGGATGATTTGCCTGATTGGATTCGGGATGTGAAGAACCTGCTAGCTGCAAACCCTAGAACATGCTTTCCACTCAATGGCATCTATTTCCGGTTCGGAAAAGCTTCAGATAGTTACCTTGGGATGGCTTCTGGGCGGGATACAGCCTATATAAGTATCGAATACACGCTTCGCCAGGGAGGGGTAGCATTTCCCCTTGAAGAAGGCATCGACCGTCGATCTCTTGGAAAGAAAGTGCCCAAAAATTACTTTGTCAATCTGGAGATTGAGCAGATGACCCTTCGTAAGTACGACGGTCGACCTCACTGGGGCAAGAATTCTCCGGCTATTTTCGAAGACGTCGCTAATAAGTATCCTCGCTTTTCTGAGTTTCTTGACGCGAAAGAGGAATTAGATCCGAACAGTGTTTTCGTGAACCCCTTTTTCCGCAGAGCTACGGGAGAGCAGAGTCTTGATGAGCTGCTGGTACCTGGCTGTAACGTGACTGGAGAATGCTATTGCCAAAACGATAGCCATTGTGAGAAGGGAGCTAAGTGTGTCGAGGCTGCCTTTTTCAATTCCCAGGAGGCACGGCTTTCAGGAAGTCGACCAGCCATGGTCTGCCAGAAGTAGTTCTAACTTAGTTTCTTGGCTTCTTGTGAATTCGATTTTTTAGGGGAACTTTGTTCCCCTTTTTTGTTGGTTATGAAGCTTTGCGACTCCTACTCAAAGTTTGGAAAAGTTTTCCCCATTGAAAAGCTTCTGCAAGCTTTCAGGATATTCAACCTTATTTTGAAACCTTCAGAATAGTAGCAAGATCTTCCTTCCACTGCACTTGGTGTCTTTCATCAACATTGGTAATCTTAGCCCCTATGAAAATCACTTCCGTTTCATCATCCGGATCTTTAGATGAAGTTTGATGGATAATCTCTGCCACCAAATGGATGGGGCGCTGAAACTGTCTACAGTGCACATCCAAAGTTATATCAATGAAGTCCCCAATTTTAAGAGGAAGAATTCCCTTCCCATTGTAGATAAGTCCTACACCATTTTCCGAGAGGTCCTTCAATTTTAGCCAGTAGCATGAGAATCTAAGTCTGGTATTCTTGATGATAACGCTAATAGTTTTGTCGAACTCTATTCGATCGTTGTAACGGCTACACTTAGTCAATAGACAGTACCCTCGCAGGAAGATAGACTAGTTATTTGAAGAGTATAACACTGGAGCGAAGCATGACCAAAAGTATTATGGTTGTCGACGATGATCCTGATATTCTCGACATTCTGACTAGCTTTATTCGATTGGCTGGATACACTCCACTGCCCTTCAGCGACCCAGAAGAGGCTGTGCTAAATTATGATCAACAAAACGTCGATCTAATCGTAACTGACTATATAATGCCAAAGATGAATGGCGAGCAGATGATTAATCAGATATTTGAATCAAACAATGAAGTTCCTGTAATCATGATTACAGGCTTTGAGGAAGAGCTTATTCTCGAATCAGATTCCTCAAAGTCGATTATCGTTGTAGGCAAGCCGTTTGAAAATGATTCCCTTGGAGAGTTAATCAATGCACAGTTTTCAGCCTAGTGCTTAGTCACATTGAATCCTCGGCGTTGTTGTCATCGTCTCTCAATCGTCGCTGTACGGGAGTACTATCTCCTCAATCATTCCTCGACGCCTAGCCGAGAATCCAATGTGACTAAGCACTAGTGCCCATAGCTCCTAGAGGGAGAGGACGTTTCCTGAGTCGATAGACTCATTGGTGGGATGGCCTCACCCAGGAAAATTATGTTTATCTCGTCGTCTATGATTTCTTGATCTTATCAGTCAACTGCTTGATCTTCTCGTTCAGAATTTCTTGATAGCTCGCGTACCTGTTCTTCCTTTTCTTCCGTGCTTGGTAAACTTTCTCGGCCTCTTTTTCTAGGCCGCTAGAGGGGATGAAGAATTCATTGGTGGTGCCGTCTTTCTCACGAACAATCACTTGAATCAAACGGTAATCGTAATTCTCATCCATTTTGATCACACCCCAAGCGGTGTTCGATAGGCCCGGTGGAATAGAAAAGGATTTAAGAACATGACCTTCAGGCAATGCCTTGGCAAACTCCGCCTGCCCTTTTTCTTTGATCACTCTCTGGGCAAGATCGTAGCTAAGGGCGCTGGCCAAACCTATGGTACCAGCTTGTCTGGCCCAACTTTGATGGTTAAACAAAATGGGGGCTGAAATGAACGCTAGGCCTTTGATAGCCAACTGCTTATTGTGTTCTGTAATATTATTTCGTCTCTTTACAGACTTCAGATAGGTCGCTAGATCTTCGCCAAGGAGAAAGGTTGGCTCTCTACCACCAGCGTAAAAACGTAGCTGGATGGATGCTACCCGCGTCCAGTCCTTACGATTATTCTGCAAGCTTACAAGATAGGCCTGGTACTGAGGGCTGGAGAGATCGTCAATACGATCGAGCGATATCTCAAGTGGGGCAGTTGAATCAGAAGATTCGGAGTCAATTTTGGGGTCTATGCCCTTCGTTCCAGGTAAGTGGCTGGCGCAGGAAGTCAAAAGTATCAAGAACATAGTCATAAAGACAGAGCGTATCATTGTATCTCCGCAGGTGATTTTTATACCAATTGCAAAAGACACTAAGCCAACTTAAATATTGCGAACAAGCCGAAGAATAGTTCAATCCAGCATGGGCCGACCTTGACCCAAAATGAGCCGCGCTCGGTCTATATTCGGCCATTCAGCTGCCGAATAGGTACACAATCAATGGTAAGCCACCGTAATATCTGTACTATAGAATCCTACCCTGCTGGAACACGTCTTGCTGTAAGACTTCTGCCTGCACTTATCTCAGGCTCCCAAATCAACTTTCATCGAGGTCTGTTTTGCCAAGTTTATAGCCAAACCCAGTTCTGAATCGAAACACTTTTTCTAACAACGAAGACTGTGCTGCCAATAGCACCAAGTTCTTCCATTTGTTCTATGGGAAAGTGCGTCGACAAGCTGAGGTTTGGCTAACTCTTACCTTGGCTTAGTGGTTTTCCCATTCAGAACTTCGCTTTAAGCATCTCAGAGTTTGCCACCCTTCCGTCACGGGCATGTCTTATGCCGCCGGCTTTCTCTGCTTGTCTTCGCCTTCCCAGATCGGAGACACCATTGACAACTTACAAGCATGTTACCTGGACCATCGCAAGCCAATCAACTCCCTCGATTCTTCGCTACTGTAGAAAATGCCAATCCAAGAGAGAGTTCAATTCGTCTCGAAAGTTTCGTGTTAATGGAAACCACAAGCTACTGGATGTCTGGCTTATCTATAAGTGTTGCCAGTGTGATCAAACTTGGAATAGAGAGATTCTAGCAAGGACACACGTCACCAAAATTGATTCGACAACCCTACGTTGCTTCCGTGACAACGATCATCAACTAGCTGAGCGATATGCAAATGATATTCACGGTATCAAAGGAGTTACCCGTGGAGATATTGTGGCAAGTTCTCCGTTCATCAAGGGTCTCGATATCGATCTAGATTCGAGCTGCCCAGCCATCATAACGGTGAATCTTGAGGGCCAATGCAATAAGCGCATAGACTCACTGTTAGCTGAGGTACTAGACATCTCCCGATCAAAGCTAATGGATTTAATCAAGAGGCAGTTCATTCGCTCGTCAAGAGACTCGAAAGCATGGTATCGACGACCGCCTCAGCACGGTCAAACTATTTTGCTGGGCAATAATTTATCTGTGGGTGGTTAGCCTACGGTGGCTCAAAGTAATTTTTAGTCACAGCTTGAGCCTCTAAGCCCGCGATGGGCTTAAGCTGTGATAGAATTTATGGAGAGGAAACAACAGCCGCAAGGAGAGATCATGCAAGGCCTTGGGATCAGCCGTAAGATGGCGATCGGGTTCATCCTAAGCTACTGTATCTGCTGGTCACCCTACATCTTAGTCTACGATCTTCTCCTTAAAAACAGCCTTGCTCAAAAATTTGTCATTTTTGTTGGTTTTATCCCGGCAGTGATTGCCTTGGTGCTTGCCATCAGGGACAAGCCCTGGATTGCGACGATTATAGCTAATTTTTCGGCAGTGGTTACCCTCACTCTGATCACATCTGTCACTGGCAATGCCTATTCCTCGGCCGCCATGTATGTGATGATAGCCATTCAATCGACCTTTCTATTGAATGGAATCCGAGTTGGTATCATTGCTGTAGTTTTCTCGATTATCAGCTATTTTTCGTGCACGTTACTTATCAACTCTTACGCCTTCGAATTCCCAATGGAATCACCTCTTTTTCGCTATTACGCCTATATGAATCATTTCTTTTCGTATCTTCTCTGTGGCGTCTGCGCTGGTATATTTAGCGTTACAACCTACCGCTACCTGAATGAATCAAAGCGTCAAAAGAATAACGCTGAGTTCGAGGCCCGAAATACCCGAGCTATCCTTGACTCCATCCATCAAGCGATCTTTTCGATTGCAAAGGGTAAACATGGCTATGCCATAGGAGACGACTTCTCCAAAAATTTGGTCCATTTCATTGGCAACGATTCTGTGGCCCACACCAACCCCTTTGAACGGGTATTTTCGAAGATGAACTTAGGCTCGGAAGACTTGAGCCACATCAAATCCCTACTGGAAGCCTCAATGGATGAGGAACCCATTTGTTTTGAAGCGAATGCTCACATCGCACCTCGCGAGGTTCACATTGGAGAGAAGATTGTTAAGATCGATTGGTCCTTTGTTGAAAACCGTAAGGGCGTCATTGCTAAAATCTTGGTCGTTCTCACAGATATAACCAAAGAGAGGGCTCTGGAGCAGACCCACCGCCAGAACAAACTCGATATCGAGAGGCTCTCGGCAATCGCAAACATTAGTGAGGGGCAACTAGTTCGATTTTTCCTATCGGCCCAGAAGCTCCTTTCGGAAGCGCGAGACCTGCTATCGAAAGGCAATTCCCTCAGCGTCTTCAACGAAGTCACTCGGGATCTACACACCCTGAAAGGCATGGCACGCACCTTTAATTTTAAAGAGATCTCATCGGAAGTTCACGAAGTAGAAGATGTCTTCATGAGCACAAAGCCTCCTGTGGAGGACAAGACCCACCTGTTTCAACAATTAGACAGCCTCATCAGCTTAAATAATGAATATCGCCGGGTCGCCGAAGAAAAGTTAGGGATCAAATTGGAATCAAAGCGGGTTACCGTGCCTACCACGCTGCTCGACGATATCTACCGAGAGTTTCTTGAAGTGGCCGTGGCTATGCCCAATGAACTAGAAAGTTCACATTTCAAAGGGGCTCTGATGCGGCTCAAGGGAATTTACTCGATTACCCTCGCCGATGTTTTGCAAGAACAGATTCGAGGGGCAGACAAGCAGTGTCGAGACATGAATCAACAGTCACTTGAAGTTAGCTTTGAGGGTGAAATCTACTTTATATCCCGCTCCCATATAGAAACTTTCGAAAACGTATTCGTTCACCTTTTTAGAAATTCAGTGGACCATGGTTTCATAAATGGTGGCCCTTGCTCTGTCTCGATTCGTAGTGAAATTGACGAAGATCATCTTCATATTACTTATGAAGACTCTGGCCAAGGAATCTCTTTACAGAAGCTAAGAGAGAAAGCAACTCAGGCTGGTTTCATCGAGAAAGACAACCAAGACCAGCAAACCCTTCTCGATGCAATTTTTCAGCCTCGCCTATCGACGGCAGACACAGTCACCGATATCTCTGGACGAGGCTTAGGGATGGATTATGTCAAATCTGCATTATCAGACATAGGCGGCTCAATTCAAGTCGTTGCAACTCAAAGTCTAAATGATCGCATCAAAATCAAATTCGAAATGTTTTTTCCCAAAGATGTTCTCGACCACCCCGTCGAGCACAAGGAGACTCCCCACAAATTAGGAGCTTAGCTTTAGCCTCCTGAACAAAAAGGCAGCTTCCGGTTCACCGATGGTGAACAATCCCTCCAAAGGTTCCTAAAGATTCATCGCATGATCAAGCCCAAAGGCTAAAGTACTAACAAGAGTAAAAGACACTTGGGAGGGACGATTTTGAATACAATTGATCTCATTCGACATAAACCTGGTATCGATGCACTATTTTCTATTTTACGGGAATATCGTAGGAGAAGCCAAAAATACTCCTATGCAAATCTGTCTCGCCATCTCGGTTTGAAATCCCGAAGCTATATTTCTGAGTGCCTTAGTGGCAAGAAAAAGCTCAATCAAAAACACGTGAAGCCGTTGATCGAGCTGCTCGGCTTACCTCCTTCTGAAACCGAGATGCTCGTTAAGAAAACCTTGCTCGATATCGCCGACCTAAATCCAAACGATCGCCACCGCTTAAGCCGCGATATTTCTAGTATAGAAAAATCGTTTTCTCAGTCTGAAATAGATTTTTCTGCACTCCGCAACCCCCGGTTATCGGTTTTGTTAAGCGTGAGCCTCTATCTTTTTGATGATAACCGAGCCACCCTACGCCAGCTTGTTAAGCTCTTTGGCCGAGACCAGTATCACGAGATTGAACTCGCTATCGCCGATCTGCTACGCCTTGGTCTTTGGCAGTCTGAGGGAGACTATTACAAGTACCCAGAGGCCGGAGCAATGCCTTTTAGAAGCAATGAATATTCTAGGGAGAGCGAGGTAAGCTATCTAAAAGAAACTATCGAAGAAGCTAAACAAGCGCTTCAGAAAACATACCGCACCCAGCCTGAGTCGAGTATTTTCCAAAGTCATGTCCTGACTGTGAATCGCAAGCAGTATCAGCAGCTGATCGATGATATGAAGCAATCGATCAGCCGCATGCAGTCAAACATTGAAGTATCGGGAAACGAAACAGACTCTCTGGTGCGTTTCAACGTGCAAGTCTATCCCATCTTCGACTAGGCACTAGGCTTTGTATTCCTGATGGATCACATCTGCTGCCTTTTCACCGATAGCATAGACCGAACTCACGATGAAATGCCCTGGAATACGAGGAAACACCGATGCATCCACAACTCGAAGATTCACCATTCCATGGACTTTAAACGAAGCATCCACCACTGAACTTCGTGGATCGAGTCCCATCGGGCAAGTACACGAGGCATGATGCCCCCACGCCGTATTCATCACATGCTCCGCAAAATTCGTATTTGCAGTCGGGTTTAGCTCGTCCCACTCATGACCAACAACTCCGAAATTCATCACGCCACGGACACTCTCCATACCCTTCACCACAGCCTTGAGGTCAGCATCATCATAGCCACCAGGGAAGTAGTTGAAGTCTATATCAGGGGTATCGTATGGATCGCGACTCTTCAGTCGCACGCGACCACCACGATTCTCCGTGTGGCCTTTGAGAATTGCATAAGTAAAACGCCCAGGCACTTGGTTTAACTTCTTCGAGTAATCCATTTCATAGCCACGAAATTCCGCAGGTATTGCAAAGCAAAGCAAGTCTGGATCGGGGGTATAGCCAGACTTTAGAATAAAGCTTATCAGCGTGCCATTGGTGTCATAAACCGTCTGAGTGTCTGGCTCCAACCAGTCTTGGTAGCATGGATCGGCTTCTGTCGGCTCAAACAAGCACTCTTCAGTGATCGAAATAGGCTGACCATCTTTAGATTGGTAAACCATTCCAACTTCATAGCGATCTTGAAGGTTTTGCCCTACCTGTGGGAGGTCGATCCGAGTCCGAATCCCCATCTCAGTCAGGTGATCCATAGGTCCGATGCCAGCATTCATTAAAATTTGCGGCGTATTGAAAGCCCCCCCCGCAACGATCACTTCCCGGCGAGCACCGTAGGTTCTAAGTTTTGGTTTGAGATCATCTGGCCCTTGGTAAGCAGCGCCATAGACCGAGGGTCGCTCATCGACCATAACACCCCGAACGCGGGATTGAGCATCACTGGCTTCGTCAAAGATCAGATCTGTCACAAAGCTATCGGCCTTGATTCGCAGTCGATCGGGATGCTTCGCCTCTACCTCTAGTAAGCGTTCTCTGGCCCCTCTGCGCCTGATCAAACCAGATGTCTTGTGAGTGGCCGTGGAAATCAGGTAAGCGCCTTCTTGAGCATAGTCGCCGCGACTCTTCTTATTGGGACTAAAGTTCTTTAGAACTCTCTGGATGGCTTGATTAGCACCTTCCACAAAACCAAACTCTTTAAAGTCTCGCAAGATGCGGAATGGGTCCCTCGGGAATATCTGTTTGATCTGTTCGACATTGCCCCGCAAAAGTATGGTGTTCACTACAATATTACGCAATTTAGGTGAATCAAAGAGCGACTTAACGATGAAACCAAGCTCTGGCTGCTGAGGCATCAACCAAGACTCCACCTTCTTGTGGTAAGCCTCCATCTTTTCCGCTTGCCATGACGGATCCTTCGTCGTTGCAGCAATATGATTCCAATCTGAATTATGAGGCCGAACATAGATCATGGCATTCACTGCCGTGGACCCACCTATAGCTGAGCCGCGCGGGTAAAAAATTCCCGGCCCACCCTGATCGGTATCAGCATATTTTGGATCTCGTTCAGGGTTTTCTTCGAAGTGTTTGACAAAGAATTTCCAGGCACGAGCTGGATCCTCTGATGCAGATGCATGCAATGCTGGCACTGTTCCAGCGATATTGGTCTCCTTCGGCCCAGCATCGATTAAAATTACACTGTAACCGTATTCAACCAAGCGCGCCGCAAGGGTTCCACCCCCAGCTCCTGAGCCGACAATCACAAAGTCAGCTACATCGTCATAGGTCTGATCGAAGTCCAGCTCTTCCTGAGCTATGGCTTTACCCTTAAACAAAAGAGACGTGAATGCAGAAAGTCCAGCTGAAACAGCAAATCGTCTCCGGTTTATCAGATACTTAGATACCATGAAATCTCCCCAAAAATTAGTCGACTGATTCTCAATGCTCCTAGCCACATTGCCTACCACTACCAATTTAGACTAGGTCTCAGCATGAGGTGGGGGGATATTAAAAGAAGAGTTTTAAAATGTTAAGCTAGAATGAATTTTGTTTAGAACTAATAAACAACGATTCTATCCAAGATTACTCTGACTCACCAGAATTCTAGATGGTATTTTCATCCACTTCTACCTTGTGCTTTACTTTCAACTTATTTAACCAATCCTGGTTTTTTACCAGGTATTCATTAGGATAGCGAGCATCGACGTCTCCATTAAAAAATGCAGTCCAAAGCTCGTCGCGATTGTAGAACTTTGCCTATCAAACTCAAACTTGGCTGCAGTTTTTCATCAACTTCAGTTACCTAACCAGCATTGCCTGCGCCATTGGTTTTGCTTACTCCCTGGTCTATTTTTCTCGGTTAGGAAAAACGGATTAGTAATCCTGTTGCTTTACGAAGTCTAACAAGGCCCGGGTTCGTTTCGATAGGTAAGTACGGCTTGGGAAAACAACCCAAACATAGGAATCGAAGTTTGTCGCGCTGATTTCGTAGCTGGGAAATAGATTGATCAGTTGTTGATCTACTAAATCTCGCCGCACCGTAAACTCCGGTAGCAAAGATATTCCATGGCCTTGCAAGGCAGACTCTTTCAAACCCATAGCGTTGGAGATCCGCAAGTTTCCACTAATGGGGTACTCCGATATTTTCGCCTTGCCTAAGGCTTTAAATTTCCAGCTGGTAGAAAATCCCGGAATCAAAAACGACAGACAGTTATGCTGAACTATATCTTTTGGGGTACGAGGTTTGCCTTCCCGCTGAAGATACTCTGGGGAGGCGCAGGCGATATACTTCAATTTAAATAGTTTCTGCGAGATAAAGTTCGAGTCATCGAGCTGGCCAAAGCGAAAGGCTACATCAATCTTTTCATTGATAATATCAACGCGATCATCGGTCATGAGGTAATCGATGCTGACCTTTGGATAGTCGATGCTAAACTGCGTCAGCCAAGGAGAAAGGTAAACCAATCCCAGGGACACCGGACTGGTGATCCGTAAGGGGCCTTGGACTTGGGATGAGGTGTCTTGGAGTTCATCAAAGGAGGCAATGATCTCCTCCAACAAAGGCTCTAAACGGGTATGTAACGAGTGGGCAGCCTCGGTGGGTTCGAGCTTTCTGGTATTACGCTCAAATAGCCGAGTCTGCGAATGCTCTTCCAATCCAGCGACGATCCGCGAAACCGTTGACGGTGCAATATGCCGATCCTTGGCGACAGCGGCAAAGGAGCCTTTCTTCATTACCTCAATAAAAACAGCTAGGTGTGAAATATCCATTCGTGCATATCTCGCAATAATGAAGTGCTGAGATGTCTCTTTATTTCAATTTTAGCATGACGATAATAGGAATGTAAGTTGGCAATCAAGACATGAGGTATATCATGAGCAAGTTAGGTTTTATAGGTTTTGGAGCTATGGGAAGTAGGATTGTAAAAAACTTTCTCCTCGCAGGTCACGAGGTAAAGGGTTTTAATCGCGACTCGGAAAAAGTTAAGGCGATCAGCGGAGTGGAGCTGGTGGACTCACCGGCTGCTGCTGCCGCGGGTGTTGATGTGGTTTTTGTGATGGTGCGTGACGACGAGGCCTCTCGCCAGGTGTGGACTGACCCTGATCATGGGGTATTAAGCGCGATTGATAACAAGACGATTGCGGTCGATCTCAGTACCTTAAGTCTGGCTTGGACCAAGGAGCTGGGAGTCATCATGAGCGAGAGAAACCTAGCCTTTCTTGAAGCCCCGGTAGTCGGTACCAGACCCCAGGCAGACCAGAAGCAACTAGTGGTCCTAAGTGCCGGAGAAAAGGAGGCATTGGATACTGTTAAGCCTATCCTCGAGACTACAGCAGCCAAGGTCGTTCCTTTGCAAGAGCGAGGTCAGGGTGCAGCCTTGAAACTAGTTATCAATACGCTCTTTGGAACCCAGTCGATAGTCTTTGCCGAGATGACTCAAACGATGCGTAAGCTAGGGTTTTCCGATGAAGCCATCATGAATATTCTGCCGGAGTTGCCGGTCACAGCACCGATTATGAAGATGATGCTGAACCTAATGACAGAAAAACGCTTCGACCCGCTATTTCCCATCGATCTGGTCGAAAAGGACTTTGGCTATGCCGAGGAGCTTATCGCATCCCAAGGGGTACAGCCCCTGATTACTAAGGCTTGCCGAGAGATATACCAGCAAGCCAAGGATCATGAGCTAGGCGATAAAAATATTTCAGCAATCATAGCGCTATATCATTCTTAGCTCTTGCTACTTCCATTTGATGGAGCAGCCGATGCTGGCAGTTTGCTCGCGCGGGCCCTTGCCAGTCTCGGCAATAAGGTTCATAGCATTAACTAGCTCTGGGACGCGGTTTTCGCCATGTCCCATTTTTAGGTTGTCTAAACGTCCGCGGTACTGCAACTCCCCAGAGGAGTTAAGTCCAAAAAAATCGGGAGTGCAGACGGCGTCGTAGGCCCGGGCAGTTGTCTGCTCCTCGTCGATTAAGTAGGGAAAAGTGAAACCATGCTTTTCGGCGAAGAGTTTCATCTTTGGTGGGCTGTCTTCGGGATACTTTTTATAGTCGTTGGCGCTAATGGCGACGACGCCAATGCCTTTTTCTTGTAGAATTTTGGCATCCTCGACCAGGTGACTGATGATTGCCTTCACATAAGGGCAGTGGTTGCAGACAAAAGCAATAAGTAATCCGTTTTCGCCCATCAACTCGTCGATAGCATAGCTTTTACCATCGGGATCTGGGAGGTCAAACTTGGCCGCCTGCCAGTCGAATTTTATATCTTTGGAATCTAATAGCATGGTTCACCTCAAGTTTAGTCTTAGCGTTCATTAAAACCTTTACCAGCCAGAATCTTTGGGATGCACTTCTCTGCCCTTGATTCCCGCGTGGCTGATTGTTTGGCACTGGAAATATGTAAGATAAAACTCCTCTGCCGACCAGGCGTAAGGGCGGCATAGGCCTTTTTTAGCTTAGCGTTCTTTTTGAAGAGCTTGGTCAATTCTTCCGGAATCGCTTCGGGTTGCTTCTTGAAATCAACTTTCGCGCCAGACTCTTCCAGTGCGATGGCCTCTTTCAGGTAGGACTTGATGGTTGCAGAAAGCTTCGTGACGTCCTTGCTAGAACGAAACTCGAGTCGCTTTGCGCTTTGGGAATTAGGGCCATTGTCTATCAAAATGCCCTTGCTATCTTTCAGCAGCTCTCCCTTGAAAAACATCAAACCCAGGCAGGTTTTGAAGGGCTGCATAATGGCAATAGCGGGTAGTCGTCCGGGTTTGCGAGTTTCTCTTGGTTGTTTGCTCCACCAAGGTCACTCGTTTGCCAAATACGAAGCCACCGCCGGCAAAAGTCTGGTCGATCTCGACCTTACTTCGTTCTGTTTCCGATTTGAAATTACCATTCTGAAAGACGCCAAAGGTGCTATTATTACCAAAGGTTCGGCTCAGGCTGCTTTCTAGTTTTTGTGGCTCGATCTTGCGCTTCGGTCGCCACCGTCGGGCGTTTTTCTTTTGTTGTTCGAGTTTCTTCCACTGATCGATCTCTTGGGGAACACGCAGGTCTTCGATATGGGCCCGCAGATCACGATCCCAGACTTCCCGTGTGGTGACCTTGGGGGCATTGCGCTCCCGCCGATATTTGTCGGTGACCCGCTCTTCCCAAGCATCCATCTGCGGCCAGATATCCTTGGCTTTGACATTCTTCCAGCCACTGATTTCAACCGCACTGTTGTAGATAGGAAATTTTAGCGTTGCGTTCGGATCATTGACCTCTTCCAGCGCCAAGGCCGGTGAGGATAATCCAAGAACGCCTAGCGTCAAACTCTAGAGAAGCTTGCTCGCCAACCAACACTCCCCGGGTCAATGAAAGGAAACAGTTTCGCTCTGCCAGATCAAAAGCAATCCTAGCAGGCTCAACCAGACGGCAAGGGCCGGACCCAAATCGTCCGCATTTGCCGGTGCGAAGAGCTCAAACATGCTCGGAGCGATCGCTGCCCCCTGAAAGAGCCATATTAAAATGCCGAGAGAACCGAGTAGAACCCCCAGTAGAATCCAGCGTCGTTGCTGCTGCATGCGACCGATCTTCCGGATCGTCTGCTGGCTAAAGCCATGATCCGGAAGTTCTTGCTGGCATTGCTCCCAGAGCTCTTCGATCCATGGATCTTCACTCTTATCCCTCATAGACGCTGCCTCCCAAAAATTGCCGGACCTTCTTTTTCGCCCGGGATAGAATGCCTTTCACGGTACCCAAGGGGACGCCCTCTTGAGCGGCAATCTCGCCATGAGACCGATCCCAGTAAAGCCAGGCCACGAGGATCTGCCGCTCCCGCTCGTCCAGAGCATCCAAGGCCTTCCCGACATCGAGTCGGGTGATCTGATCGTAGACCACCTGGTAGTCCTCATCGAGCAGCAGTGGTTTGCGCTTCTGCTGCAGGGTGCGGAGTGATTCTCGGTAGGTGATCGTCAACAGCCAAGAACGCAGACTGCCCCCGCGAAAACTACCAAGTCGCCGGTAAGCAATCAAAAAAACCTCCTGCACGACTTCATCACCTTGCTCTTCAGATTTGAGCAGTTTCCGTGCAAATTGCCGCAAGGGTGACTGGTAGCGACGAACGATGGCCGCAAAAGCCTCATCATTGCCGTCAAGCTGGACTTGACGAACCAAGGCCGTATCAGAAAGCACGGACTCAGGCATGCTTGTTGCGCCGGTGCAAAAACCACAAGATCAAATAGCCCAGTCCAATAAATAAAGGGAGAAAGCCACCTGTCCAAGATCCATCGTTGCTGGCATTCGGATTCACCATAAATACGATGATCGAAGCGCCCAGACCAACGGCTGACAGAAGGATCCCCTTGCGCAGATCAGCTTGGGCGGTCGGCAGCTTCTGCTGATGAAGGGAGAGCAGCAGAGATTCTGGAATCTCTCGGTTCTCTTTCACCATAGCCCGCAAGGTCTCCTGGAGATCGCGGGTGCGGCGGTAAGGAATGAAAAGACTGATAAATACAATCGCTACAATTGAAAAAAACACCACCATCGGAATCATCACATCCTGAGGGAGAAAGTAGTCCGGTTGAGGCTGCTTGCTGTGAATGGCAGACTTTACCAATTTATAGAGCTGCTTGTCGTCCAACTTTTCGGCTAACTCCGGAGATACACTCAAATTGACGGCAGGTATCCGATCCTCTGGCTGCTCCGTGATGAGCTCCGGGGCAGGGGGTTGCGCCATTGCTGCGCTAGAAAGCATTAGAAATATAGCCATCAAGTACCAGTAAAGTCTCATGTGCGTCTCCTATTTTCTATGATTTAACTGCAAGGCGCTGGCATTGTCACGCCCTGTCTCTGTAAGAGACCTCGCGCCAAGCAATTGGATGTCCCGTACCAATTTTTTTTCAAAAAAGATCCTTCCACCTGTCCTAAATGAAGTGGCCGATGCCTTTAAATTCGCAGGGGATTTCCTCGCCGCAGCCTCAGCAGGCTCGCACTCAAAAATATTTTACCTATTATTTCAGATTGTTAAAGCCACAGAAAAAAGCTCAAGAAAATTCATTCTTGACCGATAGGTCAAGTATTGGCACGATGATTCTTAGGAGGTGGCCGATGCCCAGAGTGAAAGAGTTTGACCCCGATAAAGCCCTTGATCAGGCCATGCAGGTTTTCTGGCGGCATGGCTACGAAGGCACGACAGTCAGTCATTTGATGGCGGCGACGGGTCTCCTCAAGGGCAGCCTCTACGGGGCCTTTGGATCAAAGGAGAAGCTCTTCCTCAAAGCACTGAGCAAGTACGGAGAAGACTTCCGCAAGAAAGGCTTTCAGAAGCAGGACCCTCTCGATTACCTCCAGCAGTTTTTTCAACGTTTGGTGGACGAGGGGGGCCATACCAAGGGCGAGCGTGGCTGCCTGATCATGAATAGTTGTGTTGAGTTTGGCCGGCAGGATCATATTCGGGCCAAGCTCAGTGGCAGACTCTTTCAGGAAGTCGAAAAGAATCTCCAGTCAGCGGTCGTCGCGGCTATCGCGGCAAAACAGATGCCAGAGGATACAGACGTGGACGCCCTGGTCTGCCGGCTGGTAGGGGGGGCTTTTGCCCTGCGCGAGATGGGCAAGTTCAAAAGAGATCGGGCCTATTTGAGTCATATTGCGAATGGAGTTTTGGATGAGATTGGCCTCAAGATCATCTAAGGCCGTCTATTTTTTTAATTTATATTTGACCTATCGGTCAAGAAAGATGGAGAGATGTCAACGTTACCCGTATACACAGAAAGCAATGCCCCTAGCGAAGAAAGCCAAGAACTTCTCAGTCAAGTCAAGAAGAAGTACGGCTTCATTCCGAATCTTTTAGGCGAATTTGCCGCCTCCCATCCTGTCTTACAAGCCTACATGCAGCTCGGTGAGAACCTATCAAAAACCTCACTGACGCCCCTCGAGCAACAGCTGCTGCTCGTCACTATCAGCCGTGATAACAACTGCACCTACTGTGTAGCCGCTCACACCGCTGTCGCTGTTGGTAGCAAACTCGACCAGGAACCCATCAACGCGGTCCGGGAGGGGCGACTGCCTTCGCACCCGAAACTGCAGGCCCTCGTGCGATTTGCCGAGCAGGTTGTTGGCGAACGTGGCTGGGTGAGCCAAGACCAAGTCCAGGCCTTTATCGATGCCGGCTATTCTGAAGCCAATGTTCTCGATGTGGTCCTCGCTGCCTCTATGAAGACACTGAGCAACTACACGAATCACATCTTCGAGACGCCCGTTGATGCCAACTTCCAGCCTTTTGCTTGGAAAAAGTAAATCCATCTCAACGATTCGCTAATAACATCGGGAGCTCTAGGAGCTCCCTAAGATACAGGAGATCCATCATGCTCGAGAAAAAACTAGGCGTGGCTCTAGCTGCCCTGAGAGCCACTGTGTTCCTCGTTTTCTTTGTCTGGACCATCGACAAGTTCGTGAATCCTGCGCATGCGGCCAAGGTCTTCGAGACATTCTATAAACTGCCGGGCCTCACAGAAGCCTTGTTTATTGGAATTGGGGGACTGCAGCTGGCACTGATCGTGGGCTTTCTAATCGGATGGCAGAAAAAATTCACCTACGGCGCAGTTTTAGTCATGCATTCCATTTCCACACTCAGCTCCTACGCCAAATATCTGGCACCTTATGAAGGCGTGAATCTTCTATTCTTCGCGGCCTGGCCCATGCTGGCAGCTTGTCTCGCTCTATATCTGCTCCGAGATTATGATACCTTGTTCACTATAGACCAGAGAAAAAGCCTAGCGTTCCAAGAAGCATGAAACGCTTTCGATGCCGCAAGAGACCACGCAAAATCTGATCCCAGAGATCGAGTTTGCGTGGCCTCAACATCAATCGAGTCTATTTCAAAAAACTAAGCCTCCTCCTTCAGCTCCTTGATTTCTTTGCCTAAGAAGTAGCCGATCATGGTCCGAATCAAGACCAACATGCCCAACTCATAGAAGTCCTCTAAGGTATGGGTAATCGCTGAGTGAATCACGTCAGAAATTATCAACACCTCTAAGGCTAGTAGGATATAACCTCCCATCTCGACCCGCATGTTCCGCATCAGCTGCATACACTCAAGACCCTTGAAACGTCTGAGTTCGAAAATCAAGTATTGATAGAAGAACTTGAGCGCAGCCACGACCAAAATGGCAATCCCAAGAAGGTCTATAACTTCGCTGATAGGTTCTAAAAACTCTTTCAAGCTTCCTCCTCAGGTCAGCATTGCGTCTGTCATGATTTCAACAATGAAGGGCTTCTCGGATATCATGCATTTTTCAAAGGCTGCATCCAAATCCCCAGGCTCCCGCACCGTCACGCCATCGCCACCACAGAGTTTGGCGAACTCAGCGGGTATGAAGTTTCCAATGACGAGGAAAGCCTCCTGATCAAGCAGCTTGAAGACTTTGAAATCCCTGTGTATCGGGGCTATGGCTTTGTTGACAGCAAA
>NZ_FWZT01000042.1 GCF_900177345.1 Pseudobacteriovorax antillogorgiicola | reverse complement strand
CACTCAAATACCATCGCTACTTCAAAGCTTGGTATGAGAGCCCAGAAGATGCTAGTGAATGCTTGCAAAAGTTTTTTGGTTGGTACAACACTGAGCATCGACACATAAATCTTGGCTTGATGACGCCTGAAACTGTTCATCAAGGTAAAGATAAGTCTGTAGCTAAGAAGAGAGCTGCGGTTCTCAAGCAAGCTTTTGAAGCCTATCCAGAAAGGTTTCCAAAGTCCGGACCTAGACTGCCAGTACCCGCTGATTCTGTGGGTATAAATGTACCGGTGGTAAGGAAGTCTATACCCGTTTTGGGGTGATTGTTATACTAAACTTTCACCCTAATTGTCTCAAACACCCTGACATATTCCGATCTGGCTTCAGAGCTGCCACTCGTCAAAAGGCTTGCTTGACTCTTCATCAAATACCACAGCATCCACATTAGAAACTAGTCGCGATAGCCAAACAACAGAGTCTAGTTCTGATGCCATTCAGATCGACGAAGCCGTCGATGTCCCTAAAAATATTGTAGGCTCGTATCTCTTCTGCTCCGACTTTGGCCAACCGAGTCAGAACCAAGCCAACTCCCTCAAGCTCAATTGTTCACTACTGGAAAAGCAAACAGGCAACCCCATCAATTTTGAGCTAGCTGGAATCACTCCCAGCTGGTCCTTCGATAAGCTCAGTAGTGAACTGCAAGATAAGTTGACAATCAAGACATTGCTTAGCGACCCTCTGTGGCATGTGGAATACATGTTCGAGAATCTAAGCCCTTCAGAAATAGTTTTAGCTCGTCAAGTGGCGATCAAACTCAATATTAGTATTGATGCCCAAGCTGTGGGACAAGCCTCTACAACCCTTTCAGAAGACCCGGCTATCTACTGGCTAGCTCTGAATGGAGGCACTCCTCCTAGCAACAGATTCATTGGTGGCTCAGAGATCATGGGAACCGTTGACTTGTCTATTTGTCGAATCTACGCAAATAATGGAGGAGTATATCCTGGTAAGGCCATCGATCTCACAGTTGCCTTTAACGAACCGGGAGGCGAATGTTTCTCAAGTCTCAATGGCGAGACTATTGAAGGCTCATCATCAGGCCTTAATTTCGATATTCTCTTGCAAGACGAGAGCCAAGCCAATCCATTACGCTGGGTTACGACCGCAAATGGAACGATTCCATCGAGAGCCATTGCTACGGGAATGCTACCTGATGGAACGCCTCTTTATAGCTGCCGCGGACTGCAAGCCGGACCCGCACCAGACAATCAACAAGGGCCCAACTCAGATGAGGGAGAACCAACTCCAGGTTACCTAATTCCTGGAGAAAGCAGCTGTCGCTATGAGTACTTTGGAGAGATCATCACAGGAAGCTTTGAAGTTCTCACGAGAGGCTAGTGCTTAGTCGATCTGAAGCCTCGCCTTGTTGGCTTTGTCACTCGCTTGTCACTTTACCCAGCCAGCACTAGTGCAAACTTAAAACTTAGACCTGTGCGGAACTTCGTGATTGCTTAATACTAACATGCAGTATCTGAACAGCAGCTGGCGTGATCCCGCTAATTCGCGAGGCCTGCCCTAGATTCTGTGGTTGGTGCATCTTAAGCTTTTCCACAACCTCACGGCTCAAGCCTGGAAGATTGTCATAGATTAAGTTCGATGGCACCTTCACCTTTTCAAGCTGCTCAGCAGACTTGATCGTGCGCTGCTCACGCTCAATGTAGCCGGCATATTTTAGTTCAATTTCAAGACGGCGCAAGACTGCATTATGATACTGCTGCAACTGCGAAACATATGGCTTCAAGTCTTGGATCGAAACTCTAGGCTTCTTGATAATAGCATCTAGCCTTGTTCCCGCATTATCTTTAGAGTCGAGGAACTCATGGGGTAGCGAAAAGCCGCCGATAGGCGCATTCTTTACATACTCTAATGCATCCTTTAGTTGATCACGGCGATTCAAAAACCTTTGGTAATCTTCGTCGTTGACAAGACCTACGGTTCTACCGATCTCTGTAAGCCTTGTGTCTGCATTGTCTTCACGCAAAAAGAGGCGATACTCAGCGCGGGAAGTGAACATACGGTAAGGCTCTTTAGTTCCTTTAGTGATAAGGTCATCAACCAAAACACCGATATAGGATTCCGAACGTTTCAATACAAGAGGCTCGTCGCCAGCGACCTTACGAGCCGCATTGATACCAGCCATCAGACCTTGAGCCCCAGCCTCCTCGTAGCCAGTGGTGCCATTGATTTGGCCGGCTAAGAATAAACCGTCCACCCGCTTGGTCTCCATATTGAAATCAAGCTCCGTGGGATCGACGAAGTCGTATTCGATCGCATAGCCAGGACGAATGATTTCGGCCTTCTCCAAACCAGGAACAGTACGGATAAACTCTAGCTGTGCATGGAGGGGTAGCGATGTTGAAAGACCGTTGGGATAAACTTCACAGGTATCGTAGCCCTGTGGTTCAAGAAATACCTGATGAGATTTCCGATCAGGGAACTTCACCACCTTGTCTTCGATAGAAGGACAGTATCTTGGCCCCACACCGACAATGTCACCACTATAAAGTGGCGATTCACTCAAGTACTTCTCGATAACTTGATGAGTCTTCTCATTGGTGTAGGTTATATGCATAGGAATCAGATCATGCTCAATAGCTTCTGTGCTAAAGCTAAATGGGATGATATCTTCATCGGAATGCTGCACCTCGCAAACATCCCAATCAATAGTTTTAGAGTCGATACGGGGCGTCGTTCCTGTTTTCAGGCGCCCAACACGAAAGCCCATATTGCGAATAAAATCTGCCAAACCTAGGGATGGAGCGTCTCCAGCTCGACCCGCCTTGATCTTATTGTCGCCAATATGAATCAACCCATTGAGAAACGTGCCACTGGTTATGATCACAGCCTCACCGTGAAATTCACCAAAGACTTTCGTTTTCACGCCGGTGATCTTAGGCTTATCACTCGCTTCCTCAACCAGAAGCCCCTCAACCGAATCTTGGCGAATGGCTAGGTTATCCGTATTCTCAAGGACATGTTTCATATAGCGACGGTAGAGATCCATATCAGCCTGGGCTCGTGACGACCAGATCGCAGGACCTTTTTTTCGGTTCAGTATTCGATATTGAATGCCCGTCTTATCAATAGCCTTGGCCATCTGGCCACCAAGTGCATCGATCTCTTTCACAAGATGCCCTTTGGCTGTGCCCCCAATCGCAGGGTTGCAAGACATGGCCGCGATCTTCTCAACAGCATGTGTGACAAGGAGTGTGCGGCGCCCGATCCGTGCCGAAGCAAGCGCTGCTTCACAGCCAGCATGGCCTCCACCGACCACAATAACGTCAAATTTTTCCATGAAGTGATCTCCGTTTTTTGAGAATCTCTTAGCAGACGCTGGGAGACCCTTGGTAGTATAAAAATCCGTCAAAAAAAACAAGTCAAACCGATTTTCGTCAATGATCTCTTGGTGAGTTTGAGCCATATAGACTTACTACCTCGATCGTATTCGTAATTTTGTTCAACGTTTTTGGTGCTTTAAGACTAGTCCTCATGAACCAAGGATTCTGCGAATTCTTGCTATTTTCAAGCCTATCCGGTATTTGTTGTCAGACGTCTAAGCACACCGATTCAGGCTCCTGGATTCGTTCGACGGACATTTAACATGAGGAAAGGGTACAGATGGCTATCTTTGAAACTTTAGCAGGTACCGGTCATGAACAAGTTGTTTTCTGCAACGACGAAGCGACCGGCCTAAAGGCTATCATTGCAATTCACGACACCACGTTAGGACCAGCATTGGGTGGTTGTCGCATGTGGGATTATGGCTCCGAGGAAGAAGCTCTTGAAGATGTCTTACGCTTATCTCGTGGCATGACCTACAAAGCAGCTGTTAGTGGCCTTTCACTTGGTGGTGGCAAGTCCGTGATCATCGGCGATCCAAAGAAACTCAAAAACGAAGCTTTTTTCCGAACTTTTGGTCGCTTCGTTGATAGTTTGAGCGGTCGGTACATCACTGCTGAAGACGTCAACATCCGTGTTAAAGATATGGAGAGTGTAGCGCTTGAAACTCCTTACGTGACTGGCATCAACTCACGAGTCGGCGGCTCTGGTGATCCCTCGCCTGTTACTGCTTGGGGTGTGTTTAACGGGATCAAAGCATCCGTGAAGCACAAGCTAGGAAAGGATTCTGTCAATGGCCTCACAGTAGCCGTTCAAGGCTGTGGTGCTGTCGGAACATTCCTAACGGAATTCCTAACGCAAGAAGGCGCGAAAGTATTCGCAGCTGACCTCAACCAAGATAAAGTCAAAAACGTAGTTGAAAGCTTCGGCGCAGAAGCGGTTGATCTCAACAAGATCCATAGCCTTCCTGTTGATGTCTACGCACCTTGTGCCCTTGGTGGCATCTTGAACGACAACACCATCCCCGAACTTCAGACTACAATCGTCTCTGGTGGTGCAAACAATCAGCTTCTTGATGAAGCTAAGCATGCTGCAATGCTAAAAGAAAAAGGCATTCTTTATGCTCCTGACTACGTAATCAACGCAGGTGGTCTCATCAACGTGTACCAAGAGCTTCAGGGTTACGATGCTGATGCCGCTCGCACAAAAGCAGCAGGTATCTTCGATACGCTTATCAACATCTACAAAGAATCTGATGAGCAGGGCATTACAACGATCCAAGCTTCCAACAAGATTGCTGAAGATCGTATTAATAGCGTTCGTAACATGAAAGACCTTCGCAACAACTTCGAAGGCCAGCTTTGGATTAATCAGTAAAATCGAAAGGCGCTGAACTTTAGCTCAGCGCCTTTTTATTTATTCGTCTCCGATTGAACTACCAGCCACCTACTTCTGATCAACGATAAACTTAATCTCACCAGGCTTTACATTGACAGACTCAATCGAGCTTAACTTTCCATCGCTATAGATTTTCACCTTATGCTCTCCAGGACGCAAGCGTAGGCGACTCACGTGAAAACTCGAAGGCAACAGGCTCCACTGCCGGGTATCGGCTGTTTCCGATACGGCACCGTAGATATTGAAGAGTAAGCCGACCAAAGGCCCGCCTTCTTTTTCAGCCTTCTGCGTCATCTGTCCTTTCAAAATGAGTCGCGCCGCAGCTTTCACCATCAGTCGCAGGCGTCGATCTTCCAAGGTGTGGGATGCGATCAAATCCATATTCTGAGACAGCTCTGCCCGCTCAAAGGGGCGGCCATCCACATCTAAGCCTGTTTTACCAAAAAAGTAATTGGGCTTGGGGCGGATGATTGGAAAGGAGAACCGCACAATTTGTTTGCCAACGGGCACGACAAACTCACTCCGGCGCTTAACAGCAATATCACCTAGCTGGTGGATCACAATCAACTCGCCAGCATTGGACGGCCGCGAGGAGCTTAGCCAGCGATATTTTTTGCGCATAGCATTAGCTTCGGAGCGACGATTCCGCTGTAGGTACAGGGCATAGAGCGACTCAACTAAGCTGCGTGGAGCATCTGTTTTAAACAGACTCTCGTAAGTGCCTTCGTAGGTTTCTAACGCCTTGCGGTAGTCAATAATCGCTGAGTCCCACTCGCCGCGGGCCTCATAGATCATTCCTGCCAGGTAACGGCCAAAGGCGTCTTCCGAGTAGCGATTCTTTTTATCATAGTTACTATTAATTTCGTTAAGGCGGGTGTTGATGCGCCTCGCTTCCACCCGGGCCTTGTCCAGCTCGCCAGTGCTTAGAAACGATAGGGCCATCATGGTGTGAATCGCGACCTTCTCATAGTCTTCCCCAGGATAGTCCTGCGCAGACTCATTAAAGAGGTAAGTTGCAGCCTCTTTGGAAACTGAAACGGTATAAAGTTCATCGACAACTTTATCTGCTTCAATCAAGAGGGCGCGAGACTCCCTATGCTCACCCAGCTTTTCAAGGATGCTTGCCTTCTCCAAAAGGTATAGCAGCCGGTTTCTGGAACTATTCTTCACGGAAGACTTTTCCAGACCCTCTAGCGCCTTCTGGTAGCGCCCCGTACGAAAATCTTGCCGAATTTCCTTGGTATCATCGGTGTATGACGAACATTGGGTGATCGCCAGCATCAGTACCAAGAAAAAAGCACCCCGAAGGATGCCTTTTAGGTGTGTCATGCTCAATTACCTCACCAGCCAGCTCCAGCGCGTTTGAAGCGCTTCTTGATGAGTTCCTTACCACTCCAAACAATTTCACTCGTTTCCAAGTTGGTAAGTGTCAAGGCGGTTTGGTAGGTAACTGTCTTAAGCCCCCCTTGAGACGCAACCTGGCTAGAAATTGCTCCACCGAGCAAGAAGTCTGCTCCGATTTGGCGACCAGCTTTTTTCTGACTATCCTTCGCCACCATCCCAGAGTTCTGGTACTTGATTTCCTTTAAGATAGCGTCGCGACGCTGGTTGTTCAAGAAACGTACTTTGCCTGAGTTGATGAGTTCATCTCGGATGAACTCGGTCAGCGCTTTAGTATCGATATGCTCGTCAGTTCGGTTTTCAACCATATCAACGATCACTACTGGCTTTTGACGTGTCTTCGTTTTATGTTCGACAATCCAGGGTTTGGACACAACCGAGGCAATAATCGTTTGGGCCGTTTTCCTAGCATCCGTTTCGTTCCACTTATCATCAACGATTTCAGCTTTTGCTGGATCGGAATAGGCTCCCTCAAAACTTGGCGCACATGAGACTTGCAAAAGAGAAAGGGTCACACCTGCTGCCAACCCACCCAAAACCTTGCGACTAATCTTCATTTTTCTGTATCTCCCTAACGTAATCGATTCTAAGAGTCTCGTGGACGACCCAAAAATGCTATTATAATTGCACAGAGTCACATGAAAAAGGAGTAAAAGATGGGATATTCCGGCTTCTGGGCCTTACTTTTGCCTCTCTTAGCCTTTGCTCATCAAAGTCATGGTAAGGAGCAGCTTCGGGGCATATTCCTCAACGGCATCGATATCTCTAGTGCCAAGCACCAAACACTTGAAAATGTAACCATCCGTATCGATGGCCAAGGCAATATTTATATTGAAGCCCCTCACTACGAAGTGAACGAAGAGAGCACTTACATTCCTCTGAGTTCTTGGAATCGTGAAGGTATGGGGCTGCCTGATCATAAACCCCGCGGTCCCCTGCCAGAAAGCACAAGGACTGTGGGCGACTCCCAGGCCTTGCCGAGACTTTCAAAGCAGGCTAGCCCTTTATCGGCTACCACCGATGCTCCAGCCCAAGACTCAGGACAACAGGCAGGTAACAATGACAAGCGAGAGCCTCAAAACCCAGTACCAACAAGTCAGAAACCAAGTCCAGCAGCTAGCCCAGCAGGTTCAAAACC
Organism: Pseudobacteriovorax antillogorgiicola; assembly: GCF_900177345.1. NCBI lineage: Bacteria > Pseudomonadati > Bdellovibrionota > Oligoflexia > Oligoflexales > Pseudobacteriovoracaceae > Pseudobacteriovorax > Pseudobacteriovorax antillogorgiicola. The sequence goes on along the minus strand of NZ_FWZT01000042.1, from coordinate 16,571 downwards.
ACAGGGTCCAAATCCTGGCAGTCAGTAAGGTTCACTCTACCGCGAAGATTCGCGAAGCCTACGCTCTGGGCGCCCGATACTTCGGAGAAAACTATGCCCAGGAGCTTGCCAGTAAAGCGGAAGAATTGAGTGACCTCACTGATATTCGCTGGTCTTATATTGGCCATATCCAATCCAATAAGATTCGTCTCATCGTCGAGCATGCTAACGAGATTCAATCCCTAGCCAGCCTTAAGCACGGCAAACTTATTGCCAAGGCCGCGGACGAGTTTAACAAACCAAATTATCCGGTGTTCATTGCGGTTAATGCTGAAGGCGAAGCCAGCAAGAACGGAATCCCTTTGGATCAGGTGTCACCCTTTGTGACTGAACTCGAAGCCCACTGCCCATCCCTCGAAGTCCAAGGGTTGATGTGCATTCCACCACGGCACTACCAAGATAGCTTAGAAAAAGTTCCTGAGCTTTACAGAGAACTCCGCAATCTGGCTAACAAAGTAGGGCAGGGCAGGCTTTCCCTGGGAATGTCAGGGGACTTGAGAATTGCCATTGAAGCTGGCACTGACCTTGTTCGAATTGGCACCGCCATTTTTGGGGAACGACCTCAAAAAGCTCGTCAATAGGCGGGATCTCTGATAATCTCAAGTGTTTATTTTTAACCAGAGCAGAGAAGGGAATACCGTGACTCATCAGAATCCTTTACTCGACAACTACGGTCTTCCGGCCTTCGACTTGATCGAACCCAAACATGTGGTTCCCGCCGTTGAAGAGATGTTAAAACAGGCTCAAGCAGAACTTGCTGAAGTCGAAAAAAATGCTAGTCCCAGCTGGGATGCTGTCATGAGCCCACTAGAAGGGATCAGTCGCAAGATGTCTGCTGTATGGGGTCCCGTAACCCATTTAGTAGGCGTAAAAAACTCTCCAGAACTTCGTGAGGCTTACAACAAAGTTCTTCCACAGTTGGTGGATTTTAGCCTCAGGTTTGCTCAAAACGAGACGCTATTCAAAGCCACCAAAAGCATTAAAGAAGGTGCTGCTTGGCAAAAACTCGATGACGCTCAAAAGCGGATCATTGAGAAAAAACTTTTGGCTGCCAGACATCAAGGTATTGAGCTAGAAGGAAAACAACGAGAGCGGTTCAATGAGATTAGCCAACGCTTATCACAACTAGCCACTGAGTTCTCGAATAACGTGCTCGACTCCACTAACGACTTTTATCTCGTAGTGAAAGACAAAGAAGACCTTGCCGAAGTCCCACAAAACTTTAGGGATATGTGGGCTCAGACCTATAACAGTCGTAAGGCAGAAACAGACCCCGAAGCCACCGGTGAAAACGGACCTTGGGGCATTACCCTTGACTATCCAAGCTTCGATCCAGCGATGCGATTTAGCACCAACCGCGAGCTACGGTGCAAGCTGTATTTGGCTTACATTACCCGAGCCTCTGAAGGAAAATTCGACAACTCTGGGAAAATCACTGAAATTCTAAAGCTCCGCGCCGAACTATGCCAGTTGCTTGGCTATAAAACCTACGCTGAACTTAGTGTTGCCAATAAGATGGCAGGCACAGTGGAAGACGTAGATCGTTTGCTTGAAGACTTGCGAGAGTCGTCGTACGAGCCGGCTAAGAAAGAACTAGAAGAACTCTTCAAATTTGCAGCTGAGCAAGGCCTCGAAGGAGAATTCAAAAACTGGGATTTCTACTTCTACAGCGATAAACTAAAGCAGAAGTTATATAGCTACAGTGAAGAAGAAGTACGGCCTTACTTCCCCATGCCGCGCGTCTTGGATGGACTCTTCAAATTGGTAGAAAAGATCTTCCAGATCAAGGTCGAGGAAAGCCTTGACCCAGTGCCAGTATGGAACAGCGATGTCAAGTTTTACAATATATTCGACCACAAAGGTCACCAGATCGCCAGCTTCTATCTAGATCCTTATTCAAGGCCTGCAGATAAGCGCGGCGGCGCCTGGATGGACACTTGTATCGATCGCGGGTTCCACGGCAACCAGATCTTGCTTCCCGTCGCCTACCTGGTCTGCAATAGCACACCTCCAGTAGGGGATAAGCCGTCACTGATGAGCTTTCGCGAAGTGGAAACCTTATTTCACGAATTCGGCCACGGTCTCCAGCATATGCTGACCAAGGTGAACTACCTAGACGCTGCTGGTATCAATGGAGTGGAGTGGGACGCTGTTGAGCTGCCAAGTCAGTTCATGGAAAATTGGTGCTACCACAAACCAACTTTGATGAGCCTCACGTCACACGTCGAAACCGGAGAACAGCTCCCAGAAGAACTATTTGAAAAAATAAAATCTTCGAAAAACTACCAGTCGGCGACGATGATGGCTCGCCAACTGCACTTTGGAATGATCGATATCGAGCTTCACCATCGCTTTGATCCTGAAGCTGGGGACGTTTTCGCGCTGAACCAAGAGATCGCCAAGAAAGCCACACCCATGCCCGTGATTCCTGAAGACCGATTCCTTTGTTCGTTTTCCCACATCTTCGCTGGGGGCTATTCCGCAGGATACTATAGCTATAAATGGGCTGAAGTCCTAAGCGCCGACGCCTTCAGCAAGTTTGAAGAAACTGGACTCGACAATGAAGACAAGATTCAGGAAGTGGGGCTCCAGTTTCGCGACTCAGTCCTAGCGTTAGGCGGCAGCCGACATCCTATGGATGTATTTAAGGACTTTCGCGGTCGAACACCATCTGTTGAGCCCTTGCTCCGGCATAGCGGTCTCAGCTAAGCTTTAACTCAGAAGGCTTACCGAAAGGGTAAGCCCTTGATCCTAACTCGGAGGTTTGGCCTAAATGGATATTGCCATCGTTAATGGACTATTTGCTGTCGCAGAGCTTCTACTTAGTTTTGTCCAGATATTAGTGCTGGCTTCAATTGTTGTGAGCTGGGTGGGAGATCCTAGCAATCAGATCGTGCAAATGATCTACAGCATTACTGAGCCTATCTATCGCCCGATTCGCAAGCTTACCAATCGGATTCCAGGGCCTTTGGATTGGGCTCCATTTGCTGTTATAATATTGGTAATATTTTTAAGTACGGTTCTGCAAAGTTTGAAGAGAAATATGTTAATGCAGGGAGGCTTTTAATCCCTGCATGGGAGATAAGCCTTGGCGTCCAAGATCAAGTTTAGTTTTAGTATTCTTGGTATCGCTCTTGGCTTGTCAGTTTCACTGATCTATCTCTACCAAACAATGCCTGAGCGAGTCCGCCACCTTTCTCGCTCTTATGATGTGTTTAAACCCCCACCACTATCAGCACTCAGCTCTGAATTTATTTCAATTATGACTCTCGGCCACAAGCATGTGTACGACGACTTCATCAACATTTGGCTGCTACAAACCCTGATGAATGAAAATAAGCCTGCAGACCCTGATGGTATGATGAATAGCATTCGATCGGTCATTCGCCATCAACCCAAGCTGGAAACAACCTATCTTTTATCATGTATCGTGATGTTTGAGGACTTTAAGAAACCAGAGCATTGCCAGGAGATCATATTGGAAGGCCTCAAAGCCTTTCCCCAAAGCTGGCGACTACCCATTACTCAAGGTTATGTTCACGCCTTTCTACTCAAGGAACCAGCCCAAGCAGCCTCCTTTTTCCTGATGGCATCCAGTCGCCAGAAAGCTCCCCCTTGGGTTAAAAGAGTCGTGGATAAGCTACTGGCGAAGGACAACATCAGCGAAGACGATTTGAGTCGCAGTATCCACTTGCTTGAGCAAAGCTCCCAGTCCAAGTCGTTCAACAATATCATTGAGCAAATGCGTCAACTGGCTCAGTAGCTGCAAAGCCTGCAAGGAGTGCTTATGGATTCAACGCCAATTCTAGAAATTAGAAATCTTAAGAAGGTTTTTGATCACGACCTGCTTAAGAAGAAGCAGGTAGCCATCGACAATCTAAACTGTCACTTCCCCACTGGGCAATGCACTGGTTTCATGGGTCATAACGGGGCCGGGAAAACAACAACGATCAAGGCTATCTTTGGTCTTTTAAAACCTGACAGTGGCGATGTGCTCTTCAAAGGCCGACCTTTGAACTTAGAAGATAAGCGTTCCATCGGCTACATGCCCGAAACCAATAAACTCCCTGCCAACTTAAACTGTCAGGAGATCTTGATGCATCACCTCAAGATCTTTAAGCCCAAAGGCACTGCAAAAAGAGATTATCGGCATATGGTGGAAGAGAAGCTGAAAGAGGTCGAACTATGGGACCACCGAACCAAACGAGTCAGCAAGTTATCTAAGGGTATGGGGCGCCGCCTATCCTGGGCTCAGGCTACCATTCACAATCCAGAGCTTGTGATCCTCGACGAACCTTTCTCCGGCCTAGATCCCTTGGGTCGGATGATGATGTCAAAGCTCATCAACTATCTTAGGGACGATAAGAAAACCATCATTCTTTGCACCCACGAGTTATGGACTGTCAACGAAGTCTGCGACGAGCTACACATCTTGAAAAAAGGCCGCCTAGCATACTCCAGCCTTAACCCAATTCAAGGCCAAGTTCCAAAACCCCTCATGAATTACCAGATTGTCACCTCTGGCATTAGCCCGAGCAAGCTGAAGGACCTTCAGGGGCAAAGCCTTCCAGAGTGGGACTACATAAATGAGCAGGATTATTTGATCAAACTAGGCTTTGGAGAATATAGCGACGCCATCCTTTGGCTCAAAGCCCTACTCGAAGAGTCTGTGGTAGTCATGGACTTTTCCAAGCACAAGGGTTTCGAGGAGGAGGAGTTGCTTGTCCACTTTGAAGGAGAAAAATCCGCATGACTATCGTTCCAGTAATCTCCGAGACTTTCTTAAGGCTTCGACGGGATCGAATTTTCTTACCCGCATTAGTTGTTGGGACCGCTTTATTGCTCCTCTCTGGGCTGGCTAGCTATTGGGGAGTGGAAGAGTTTTTTAAGATCCTCTATGACCTGGGGACCACCGCCTTTCACCTGACTGGCGCCATGGTTGCGATTTTCTGGGGAACGAAGCTTATTAGCGACTCGCGGCAAGAAGGCTCACTAGAAGTCCAGCTCGCCTCGCCATTGGGTCGAAGCCAGTGGCTGGTGGGAAAATTTTTGGGGCTCGCGTCAACCCTAATCCTATTAGCCCTGGCGTTCCTGATCGGCTGGCAGTTGGTTTACTTCGGCTATGGTATGGGTTGGATGGGCTGGAAGTCGGTTGCCATTTTCTCCATTCTCACCCTCTCTTGGCTCACCATGGGTGCTGTCGCAATCTTGTTTTCTAGCATGTCGTCCTACGCGGTGGCTTTGTTTTCATCAGTCTGGCTTTTGATCTGTGGGCTCCTAGCAGCTCCGATCATGCAGTCCATGTCTCCAGAAACTCCCGAAGCCGTTCGAAAAGTAGTCGAGGTCTTTGCCGGCATTTGGAATCTGCACTACTTCAACCTCTATGAATACGGCAATAGCGCCGAGGCTATTGCCTGGGGCACAGCCCTAGCTCGGCTGGGCTATGGAGTGGCATTGATCGGGATGTTTTTGAGTTTGGCTGCCTTTGCCTTCAACCGGCGGGATCTTGTGGGCTTGTGAAGCTGGTAAGCCCCAGTTATTTAATAACGTTCCATTGCTTTGTACCCGATCCACCAAAGATTTAGCTTGACCTCTCAACTACGTCATATTATCAATACCTTTTGAGAGGAGTGTGGCTATGTATCTGGACATCCCTGAGTCCGTTAGAAAAAAAGAACGGCAAAAAGCAAAAGATTTAAAAAAATCAAGGTGGTGGCAGAATTTAATCCAAGATACCGAGTGCTATTATTGCCAGACTCCCATCCAACGGGCACAAGTCACAATGGACCATATTGTCCCCATCAGCCGTGGCGGCAAGAGCACTCGTGGAAACTTAGTTCCATGCTGCAAAACCTGCAACGTCCAGAAACGTTCGCTAACGGCTGTAGAATGGACTGAATACCTCAACCAAGAGCTTAGCGGCACTGCTCCATCAAGTACGCAATCAGAAGCAGGAACAGAATAAGCTGGGCATAGTGAGCCCAAGATATTTTATTCTGGTGTGAAGGCTTCGATTTTCGACCCAGCGTCTCTCGCTGTGGCCTTGCCTTTTTTGCCTTATGACGGCGATCACCAATGTTGATAACATTCTTTGGCGGTTGGGAATCCGACATCCCCTAGTCTCCCCGATAGTCAAACGCTTAGCCTCTATACTAGACCAATCCTTTTGATTGGTATAGCTCGTCTAGCGACTTCGCAAGGGAATTCGGTTCCCCAAAGGCTGAGGGGGGCGATTGTTCTTGCCCTGGGCTAGGGTCAGCTGGTCTATCTGATGCCCCGAGAGTTGAATCGCTGATTGAAATATCACCCAAGTCACACCTTCCTGGCAAGGAGGGGTGGTCATGGAACCCGAATAGCGGAAGTAACGTCGCTTCTTAGGCAACAGATTACGAATGTCAAAGCCGACCAGGATTTTCTTACTTCCCTCTTTCCTCGGGATCTTCGCCTTAATAACATCAAATGCGGGTAGACGACTTCCTTCCCAAACCAAGATGCTAACAGCCAGGATCTCTCCCCTTTCATTACGATGAATCAGCTGGATCTCACCATCGTGGGGCTCACCCTTGATACGATGTTCCGAAGGGGTATGAAATCTGATCTCATCCAAAAAATATGTCTGCTCTTCAAACCGAACCCGGATCAAGTCTACCGGCTTGGCCCGAACAATTTGATTTTGCAGCATGATTTCCAGCCCGGTGGGATCGTAGTCGAATTCCAGGTAGCGAAGCTCAGGAGATGCGATGGTACGTCCAATGTCGATCGGAGATTGAAAAGCCCCCAAATTGCAAGCCTGGTAGCTAGAATCTAAGTCTGACCACCGCTTCGGACCATTTGAGCCAGTGTACGACCATTTCGATTTTTTTTTTCGTCTCGGGCAGGCTCATGACGGCGATCTTGGCTGGCATGATCGTCGGCTCGGATCACTTCACCGTCGCCGTCTTCGTGGTCGTCATTGTGTTCTGCTGGCTTGGACTCTTCGTGGGGAGGGCTACTCGTAGGCGTTTCATCGGCCCTAATTTCGCCATAGGGGCCGCTGTCATGACTAGTCTTACCAGATGGCTTGACGCTCATGATCAACGCAATGATGCCAGCGAATAGCAGCACGCTAAAGACGATCGACAATGCCCAAGCAGAGCTTTGGGACAGACCTTTAGACATGAAAGCACCTCAAATCGATTGAGATCCTATTATAACTCTTTTTGCTACGCCACGGCTACAGGGAAAGGTCATCGAGCCATTGAAGCAGTCGCACTTGCGAGGGCAGCGGTTCCTGCAAAACCCTCAACTCAGCCCCTAACCGAGCTAAGTCCTCCTGCTCGTCCACATCTGCCAAAGGCTCAAGCATCTCGACATCAGCGATTGATTGAAGTTCAGCACACAGCAGCTGCCCTGTGTCGGGGTGGCTGTAAGGGACACGAGTCCACACATCCGATGGTATTGGTTTTGATCCCAAGAGAAGATAAAAGCCCCCATCTTCTGCTGGTCCCATGACAAAGTTTCCGCCTCGGGCTAGTTCCAATGCGTTTGCAAAAACTTCAGGGCAAATCTGAGGCGCGTCTGCACCTAGAAGAGCTGCAAACCTGTGGTTCTTAAGCAGAGCCTGGTAAACGTAGTCAAGACGTTCTCCCAAACTACCTTGCCCTTGCCCCATAGCTTCTAATCCAGCCCAATGCTCAAAGGCTACTTCCCCCTCGGCCACCGACCAATAGCCCTTCACCCCAGGGCTTTGCTCTAAAACACTCTGCACTGCAGCACAGCTAAGCCGATAAAAGTCATGGGCGTGGGCTTCACCGACACCTTTAGCAAGCCGAGTTTTAAGAGGAGTGTTACCAATCGTCTTAACAAAGACAGCAGCACCACATGTATGCTTACTCAAACTAAACCTTCCATTGATTCTTTGCGAGTTCTAGCAGCTCTGGCTTGGCTTGCTTGCCGGTAAGGTAGAGGTGATTCAAAGTGGTCTTCAGCCAGCCTTGTTTTTCATATTTTCGAGAGCTGGTTTGAATATTTGCACCCAAAGGTTTCACAGCAATGCCTTGATGGTGGCACTTCCACACAAAGAGGTGGTCTTCGCCAAAGGCAGCCGATTCATCAAATCCACCCAGCCCCAAGAACTTCTTACGATCGATCAAAAAACCTTGATCGCCAAATGGGATTTTTAGAAAATGAGATCGCACATAAACCCCAATTTCGTTGACCATCATCTGCCAAAGTTGATCACGATCGAACTTCAAATCTAGGAAGTAGAGGCCATCAAGAGGATTCTGAGTCTTCTCAAAGACCTTCTTTAAAGACTCCGCATCAAGTTTAGAATCACCATGTAGGAACCAAAGGGTTTGGCCAATAGCAGCTCGCGCGCCTCGATTGAGCTGCTGCGCCCTGCCTTTGGCAGAGGATACCAAACGCCACCTAGATTTTTGAGCCTCAGCATAGAGCCTTCGATCCTCATCTCCAGCACAATCTGCAGTCGCGAGAATGATTTCACAACTAGCATCCGGTTTCAGATGCTCCTGTAAAGAAGTCCAACTACGATCTCCAGGGGCCACTGGAATAACAATCGAAAGCTTCATTTGACGTCTCCTAGCAACAGCCAGCACTGGCTTCGATATTAGCCTTATAGTCTTGACCTTTAGTCTCTTTCGGGTCCCGTTTAAGGACTCCTCCCGTGCAAGGAAACGGCTTCGCGTCTGAAGCAGGAACCTCGTTCAAGGGCTTGATGGCCTCGAAGTAGTCTTTGTAGGGAGCCTTACTAAAAATTTCAAAGGTCTTACGGCAAACAGCAACTCGCTCACCACGAACGAATTCATGACCGTCGTCATCTCTGACAGAGCTGAACGGCCCTTTATAAACTAAGGCCTCATGATGATCCCAGCAATCGCCTTCTTTGCCTTTATAAGCAACGACGGTCATCGAGCGAAACTCAATGCCTTCCACAGTTTGCCAAGGCTGCTCGTCTCGCTTTAGAATTTCGACCCCATAGAATCCAGCTGCTTCGAATGCCTTCAAAAATTCTGCTTCTTGAAAAGCCCCTGAAATACAGCCACTCCAAAGGGTGGGATCATCCTGCATCGCCTGAGGAACATACTCATCAGAGACAATATCGCTGATTACCGCACGCCCACCACGCTTGAGTACCCGAAAAATTTCTGAGAAAAGCTTACCTTTTTCTTCGGTCGCAACCAGATTCAAAACGCAATTGCTTACCACAACATCAATAGAGTCATTCTTGATCATCGGATTTTTCTGCCGCTGATCTTCCATAAAGGCTTCTAGTTCAGCCAGGCCAGCACCGTCTTTAATAGGATTTTCTTTGAGGTATGATTCCACTTGACCACGATCTAACTTAAGATCCTGAATCTTACCTTTTTTAAAGTCGATATTCTGATAGCCAATTTTTTCAGCTACCTGCGGTGCAGTAGACCTTGCAAGCTCTAACATATCGTCGTTCATGTCTACACCGATCACACGACCAGCTTCACCAACAACTTGGGAGGCAATAAAGCAAATTTTTCCCCCACCACTGCCCAGATCAAGAACTGTTTCGCCCGCCTTAACGTAGGCAGATGGATCACCACAGCCATAGTCCCGGTCGATCACTTCTTGAGGGATAACTTTTAGATATTCGGCATTATATTCTACAGGGCAACATAGGGCTGCCTCTTGAGCTTTCGCTGCTCCACTGTACCGATCAACAACGGCTCGATCTACATTGAGCCCACTCGACTGTGTCATATTTCCTCCATAGTGCCGGCCAAGGGTTCATCCATTTTAGGCAAAACTTAGCAAATCATACTGGGCAAGGATATCCAATTCGCGCCTCACAGGCCGCACCTATTCCCGATGACTCACTCGCCAACCTTACACTCGAAACAATTACGGAACAACGCAGCAACAGTTACGGTTTGGCGCCAAGATTTCATTCACCTATAGCTTTATAGTTTGATTATTCCCCTTGATCCTATAAGATTTACCGTTTCTAGGACGATCGCCAACTCGATCATTTAGACGAAATTTGAGGACCCGTTTCTATATTGACGGACAGAAGAGGTTTTCATGGGACAAAATATGTTAGATAGTTTCAAAGCTCATAAGACACTCGATGTAGATGGTAAATCTTACCACTACTTCAGCCTTCCCGATGCCGCGGAGAATGGCGTGGGGAATATCGATACACTGCCGCTTTCGTTGAAAGTCTTGCTTGAAAACTTGCTTCGTCACGAGGACGGGTCAGTGGTCGTAGCAAAGGATGTGAAAGCAGTGGGGGAGTGGCTTAAGACTCAATCTTCTACCCACGAAATCGCTTATCACCCTGCCCGCGTTCTGATGCAAGACTTCACTGGAGTCCCTGGTGTGGTTGACCTGGCAGCAATGCGCCAGGCTATGCAAGACTTGGGAGGTGACCCCAAGAAGATCAACCCACTGTCACCTGTCGATCTTGTCATTGACCACTCTGTAATGGTAGATCACTTCGGAAGTCCTGATGCTTTCCGTTCCAATGTTGACCTAGAGTTCGAGCGCAACGCTGAGCGTTACGAGTTTCTCAAATGGGCACAGAACTCCTTTGACAATTTCCGTGTTGTTCCTCCAGGAACCGGAATTTGCCACCAAGTAAACCTCGAATACCTTGCCAAAGTTATCTGGCACCGTGAGATCGACGGTGAGACCTGGGCTTATCCCGATACCCTCGTTGGAACCGATAGCCACACCACCATGATCAACGGCCTCGCCGTGCTAGGATGGGGTGTCGGTGGCATCGAGGCCGAAGCTGCAATGCTCAGCCAGCCTGTATCGATGCTGATTCCTGAAGTCATCGGCTGTAAACTCAGCGGTGTTCTTAAGGAAGGCGTAACCGCGACAGACCTTGTTCTTACAGTGGTTGAGCGACTTCGACAAAAAGGTGTGGTCGGTAAGTTCGTCGAGTTCTTCGGCAACGGTCTCGACACACTCGATCTGGCCAACCGAGCAACGATAGCAAACATGGCCCCTGAATATGGTGCCACTTGTGGCTTCTTCCCCATAGATGATGAAGCTATCCGCTACCTTAAATTCACTGGTCGTGATGATCATCAAGTGAATCTTGTGGAAGCATATGCCAAAGCTCAAGGCATGTGGCGCAATCCAGCCATTGAACCTGTTTACACCGATGTTGTTGAAATTGAGCTTGAGAAAATAGAGCCAAGCATCTCTGGACCGAAACGACCTCAAGATAGGATTGCTCTCAGCGAGGCCGATAACAAGTTCCGGCAGCTCCTAAACGATGTCTATTCATTTGATCAAGCGGAAGCCGATCGTGAAGCCCCAGTTGAAGGCGAAGATTACACACTTCAGCACGGTCATGTTGCGATCGCAGCCATCACGAGCTGCACCAATACATCCAACCCATCCGTTCTTCTTGGGGCTGGCCTGCTAGCGAAGAAAGCCGTGGAAAAAGGCCTCAAGGTAAAGCCTTGGGTCAAGACCTCGTTGGCTCCCGGCTCTCAGGTAGTTACAGACTACCTAGAGAAGGCAGGCTTGCAAGACTTCTTAGATCGTCTCGGTTTCAACCTAGTCGGCTACGGTTGCACCACCTGTATCGGTAACTCTGGTGGCCTTGAGTCTCATGTTTCTAAAGCGGTGAATGAGCACGATATGGTGGTTTGTTCAGTTCTTTCTGGAAACCGTAACTTTGAGGGTCGCATTGGGCAGGACCTCCGCGCCAACTACCTTGCATCGCCGCCCCTGGTTGTAGCTTATGCTCTAGCTGGTAGCCTGCATGTGAACCTCACGTCAGACTCTCTTGGCGAGGATCACAACGGTGACCCTGTCTACCTCAAAGACATCTGGCCAAGCGATAGTGAAATTAAAGACGCTCTCGAAGCTTCGCTCACTCCAGAAATGTTCAAAGAGCGCTATGCGGACGTTTTCCTTGGCCCGCAGCAATGGCAAGACACCAAGGCTGGCGACGGCTTCACCTTCGATTGGAATCCCGATAGCACCTACGTGCGTCACCCCACGTTCTTCGAAAGCATGGAGCAGGAAGCTGCTGGGCAAGATGATATCATCGAAGCGCGACCCCTAGCGATCCTTGGTGACAGCGTCACCACCGATCATATTTCTCCTGCTGGAGCCATTAAGAAAGATAGCCCCGCTGGTAAGTACCTCACCGATCACGATGTTGAGCAAAAGGATTTCAATTCCTACGGTTCACGTCGCGGCAACCATGAAGTGATGATGCGAGGCACCTTCGCCAACATTCGTATTAAGAATGAGATGGTTCCCGGTGTGGAAGGCGGCTATACCGTGTACATCCCAACTGGTGAGCAGATGTCTATCTACGATGCGTCCATGCGCTACCAAGCAGAGGGTACGCCTCTGGTCGTCGTTGGTGGTAAAGAATATGGAACAGGATCGTCTCGTGACTGGGCTGCAAAGGGTACCAACCTTCTTGGGGTGAGAGCTGTGATTGTGGAAAGCTTCGAGCGAATCCACCGTTCAAACCTTATTGGAATGGGCGTCTTACCACTGCAATTCACAGGCAAAGATACTCGCAAAAGCCTCAAGCTGACCGGCAAAGAAACCTTCGACATCAAAGGAGTTTCAAGCCTAAAACCTAGACAAAAAGTTGATTGCAAGATCACCTATGAAAACGGCAAGACGAAGTCAGTCAAGCTTCTTTGCCGTCTCGATACTGCTGATGAGTTGAGCTACTTCAACAACGGCGGCATCCTTCATTACGTACTTCGCAAGCTTAACGACTAGCCAATATACAAAGGAGGGGCTTCCGAAGGGGGGCCCTTTTTCCATCCATGCCCATCAAAATTCTTCACGAAACTGAACATTGGCTTGCTGTCGATAAACCCGCAGAGATTTCGGTGCACAACGATCCGGGGAAAGACTTGCTCAGCCTGATGAAACAGGGCTACGGCTATGATTGCACGGCTGTCAATCGCCTTGACCTGGGTACCAGCGGCATTGTGCTATTAGCTCGCAGCAAGGAAGCCGCTCAGAAGCTAGGAGAGCTCCTAGCATCAAGAGAAGCTCAAAAGTACTACAATGCCATTTGCTCAGGTCAACCAAAGCCTACTGGAAAGACCAGCGCGGATGGTTGGAACATTTGGGATCTAAGCCTCAGCAAAAAAGCTGAAGGTCGCAAAAATCCTCGCGGTTTAAGCAGGGATCGAGTGCCTTGTGTTACCCACTGGCAACTGGTGGAGTCATCTGGAAAACTGAGCCAGCTATTGATTCGCCTAGAAACCGGGCGGAAGCATCAAATTCGTCGTCATGCAGCTCTTGCTAAGTGTCCCTTAGTTGGCGATGGGCGATATGGTAGTAAAGTGCAGGGGGATCGTTTGGGTTTGCATAGTTGCCGAGTTTTGTTTGTTGATCCGTTTTCTGGTGAGGATGTTGATGTTGTTTGTGAGGCTCCTGTGGAGTTTGCATTATAGTCTATGCTTGGTCGCTTTGTTCAAACGTCGAGTTACAGGCGATCTAAATAGCTAGCATAATATAGAGGCCACACCAGTTCTGACTCTGAACTACCGCCCGCGGCACCAACCAGCTTAATTGTCTTTTTAGGCTGGTACTTATCGCGATAAACCATCAGACTTTTTGCGCGTGTTCTTTTTCCACTCTTTACTTCGACGGGAACGATCGAGCCATCGTCAACTTTTAGCAGAAACTCAATCTCTGATTGCCCTTGACTCCAAAAGTATGTGTGATTACCAAAAATCCGGACCAATTCGTTTTGAACAAAATTTTCCGCAACAAATCCTTTTTCAATAAACTTCTGTGCAATCTGTTCCTGATAGCCGATCTCAAGAATGTGCCCCAGAATACCGAGATCAAAAAAATAGAGCTTAAACATATTTTCCTTAATCAACGACTTCAGTGGCGACCGTGGTGCAGAATCCACAAGAAAAGATTTGCTGATGAGCTTAGTTTTGCAAAGCCAATCGATCGGAGTCGAAAGCTCCAAGTAACGCTTCTTGTGGGGGATAACATCTTTAAACACGAATCTTTTGACAGAATTGTCTAAGGTTTTCGCCAGTTGAACAGGAACATTATTGAAGACCCTTTCAATATGCATCGAATCCACGTGCCCTGAGTATTTACCAAAGTCTCGATAATATCCCTGCACTAGATCACTGTGGACTTGGCTTACAGCTTCAACCCGACTGTTAATTCCAGCATCAGCATGACCAAACCAGCTAGCTACAGCCTCGGGCATGCCACCAACATAAAAGTAATCAAGAAGGTATTTCCAAAGCTTTGTATGCGCTGCCATCAGGCGTGATTGCTCACGATATGCTCGAAGAGCTTGTGTATCGCCACTAGCCATAAGGAACTCCTCGAAGCTCATGGGCCAAATATTCAGAACCTTGACCTTGCCTACTGGAAAAGACTGCAACAAACCAATGTTTGATCCACTGGCACATAGATATAGCGGCGTTTCATAGTCTGCAAAGTATTTCAAGGAATCCACAGCCCCTTGGCATTCGCCAATCTCGTCGAAAAAAATGAGATCATTTGCCAAGTCAAAGTCCTCACCAACATGGAGCATCAGATTATCGAGAACTCTTCCCGGCTCTAGAGACTCTGAAAAGTATTCATGAAGCTGCTTATTCTCTCGAAAATCAAAGCTGTGGACTTTTCTGAAGCTAGGGGCGAAGAGCTTCTCTACCAGCCATGTTTTTCCTGTCTGCCTTGCACCGTCTATTAATATAGGCTTTCTTGCGTCACTGTTCTTCCAGTCCTCCAAGGACCTAATATCTAGTCTTTCCAACGAATTACCACTTTTATCCGTATTTAAAAATCTAAGTATAGCACTTTTCCCGTTGAAAAAGTGCTATGAAACCAATTTTTTAGTCGATAAAAGTGCTTAGACCTTGAAAAGATGAGAGATTTTCTATCTGGAGAGACTTTGATGGCTCGCATACGCTCATTGGAGACCCTGGCTCAATGGCATCAAAGTGAGCCACGTTCTGGGGCGTATTTATGGCTAGTCTTGTTGCTTGAGGGCAACGTGATCTACTCGGCCCTAAAAAGGACCGAGCTTCCAATACTAGGCGGCTTTCGCCGATTTTTTCTTCTTTTTTGACACTTCGCTGCCACCTGCACGACTCACTTTCGCTTGCTACGTCTTAGGTGTGGCTCCACGCCCATTGCCCGCAAGAAAGCCCCAAGAAATCTCGAGGCATTCCAACTGCATTTTTAAGGCTGCATGCGTATATTGTCGCTAGATCTACATTCTGCTGGAACGCTGCTTGTAGGGTAGATACGGGCAACGCTCCTATTTTGCGGAAGATAGACATATCCATCATCGAACCTATAGATGAAAGGTCTAGAAGCAAATTGACAGTCCTGGGTAACTTGAGTCCCATATCGAGCGAGCTTCTCCTCGATTTCAATTGTCACGGCAAAGTCTCTTGCGACCTGAGCCTTCGAATTTAAGATATATGCGCTAGCACTTTCTCTATCAAACAACATCGTTCCATTGCTTAACTTTGCATTCTTAACAGAACACCTTCTGCTTTTAACGACATCATAGCTAAAGAAGTTATACAGCGTCTTAGCAGAGTTTATATAAACGACGCCTTCTTCAAACTGATACCTGAACGGTAGCTGTGCCCACTGACAGGTTTGATCAATCTCCATACCATTTTCTGCGATGATATCCATTGTGTTTTGGTCAAGAGTTTGACCTGTCCCCATTTGAATATCAAGGTCTTCAAGCGACATTAGTGCGCCGTCTTTTACTTCTCCGCTGTAAGTTGCATTCAAGCCATAAAATGCTACTTCTAAGTACTGAGGAATAATTGAAAAAATTCGAACACACTTTTGGCTATCTGTCTCGTTCTTATACTGGAACCCAAATCCGTTCTCACGATGGTAAGAAACGGTGATCGCGTTGCCATTTTTATTCTTCGCACTTGCATTGTAAGATTGCTGTTTGTTTCATAACGTCAGCAAAATCATTTGAGAAAACAAGTAGTCGTTGGCCTGAAGTAGCCATTGCATCAGCCTTATAGCTCAGTATGTTTTCGGTATTCTCTACAGACGCATTAGACCCACAGCTGCTCAATCTCTCGAATTCGAATTCAACCAATGAAGGTTTCGAATAGAATTGAGCCGTCTCACTACCAACCCGAAACCAAAGAGCCATATCCATATCTAACTTGATGCTCTGCCCTGGCTCTACCTTCAGAGGCGAGGAGTAGAAAAATCCAGACTTTCCGTTGTTATAAAGTGCCTTACGAGGGCTCGAAGCATCACTATTGACATAAGGCAGTTCAGTAACTTCCCACTCTGGACCTTGTTGAGAAGTTAACAAGTCTTCAGTTGAGATTGTGTAGCTCTCGGCGCTACCACCAATTGCGCTATCACCACAGTCTATCAAGTTGGTTTCTGAATACTGACCATCCAAGTATTTGTAGCACTTTTCTTGTTCCAAACTGTAGACATTGTGCTGTCCGGGCTCGTTCGACACACATTGAATAAGAATTTAAGATAGGTTTCTGTGACATTATCGTTGTAACCACCTGTAATCACTTGTG
>NZ_FWZT01000041.1 GCF_900177345.1 Pseudobacteriovorax antillogorgiicola | reverse complement strand
GCTCATCCGTGAGCTCAAAACGACCAGCCAAGGTGTGTCTCCTAGAAGTTTCGAGGATCATACACCATTTTTAGGTATTCGTCAGACAGAACCTAGTCGTAACTCTAATCGAAGAACCATCATCCGGATCGAAGAGAAGGATCTCAGTGCCTCCAACACGGGATTCTTCACTGCGTTCGGAATGACATCAAACGTGAGGGTGAAGTATCTCTGTATCGTGCAAGTTCTTCCAACACGAGATACTAATTCTTAGAAAAATGGAAGGCCAAGGTTTGATCATTCGACGGTTTTAAAAATGGGGCTTGAAGACTAACTTAACAAATTTCCCTTCATCTTCGATAAAGCATGGATTCGCGGCTCTAGGTTTCTCGAACGAAGGTGGCCGCAGTAGTAAATAGCTCTCTCGTGATATTACCGTATAAACATACCCTTATCCTTCACTCTTCCAATAGCATCCTATCAATAAGGTTGTCAGCTTTGCCTATTAATCCCCTAAGTATCTAAAAAGCCTTCGACAATCCTCTTCTAGCTTCTGCCTCATCAATCCCTTTGGACCACTTCGTTCCTAAGCTCTCGTTTTTCATCTCTATAAACCTTTGTAATCATTGTTCTAAATGAGGTCCATCGGTGGCCTGTTTTTTGTAATGTGAAAGGCAAGGCACGTTTACAAAGAAATGAAAGGAGGCTGGCGATGCTTTGGATTCTAGCAATGCTTAGCGTGACGGTAGTAGGACTTCAAGGAGCATGCGCTGAAAAGCAAAATTATAGGAAGGCGCAACGTACGGAACAATTAAGCAATGAATCTGAAGAGGATGGTGACCCATCAAAAGCACCCTTACAGGAGGAGTTTCGTCTGAAAAGCCAAATACTCGAAGATATTGATCCCTTGGAGTATGGTCCCTATGAATTTCAAAACACACCATATGCTTCAGAACCTGGGGTTGATCCAGTTGTGCTCCCGATACCTGAAGTCAATGTTGATGCCCGTGGGATGATCTATCTTCCCCTTGGTGTGGATCCTAATGAGAAGTTTCCCGTGATAGTTATTTTTACTGGAAACCACTCATCCTGTGGTATCGAAGCAGCTGATCCTGGAGATCCAAGGGTCGATGTTAGCGTCGAGTATCGCTTAACAGGTGCATGTCCAGAAGGACAAATCGAGGCTCCGAGCCATTTGGGTTATGAGTATCTTGCCCGACAGCTTACCAGTTGGGGTTATGCGGTGGTCTCTATTAACCCCAACCTTGGTGTTCAAGGAGTTAGTGGCCTATTTGAAGATGATGCACTTCTAATAAGGAAAAGAGCTGCTCTTTTAAGAAAAAATATTGATTACATTAAATCTGATGTCCCTCTCGGTGATAGGCTCGACTTTAATCAACTAGGCTTAGTTGGTCACTCTAGAGGTGGCGAAACCGTCCGGGCATTTTATAACATATACGATGAGCCAGGGGAGTTTCAAGTTAGGGCCATCTATGAGATTGCTCCTGTAGATTTTGGCACCGGTGTCGAGGCATTTGATCCAGGCGGTATTCCCTGGGCGGTTCTCATTGGTGCTTGTGATGGTGATGTCTCGACCTATGGAGGTATCAATCCATATTTAAGGTTAGCTGCGCAGAAGGAAGGTACGAGCTTTAAGACGATTACCACTCTACTTGGGGCGAATCACAACTTTTTTAATACCGAATGGCAAAATACTGATGCTAGGCTTTGTCAAGGAGAACAACAGGAACTTTGGGACTATACAGCTCCCTTGAGTCCTGAGGGAGAAGAATTCGGTATTGGAGCGCTCAAAGGGGTTAAAGGGTCTGAAGCCCAACGAACAATGACAAGAGCCCTTGTCTCAAGCTTTTTTAGAGCTTTTCTTGGAGCACAAAAGAAACCAGAGTTTGGTCGCATTTTTGACCCGATTTACCGTTTGCCAAGTAAACTGGATGACATAGGTAAGGTACTAAGAGAGACGACTGACTATACCCAGTCTGCATTCGTAGACGAAGTCAGTTCGCTTGGTACTGTCGGCCAAGAATATATAGAGTTTTCTAGCAATATCCAAGATGTTGAATTAAGGAACTTAGTCGAACTAACCTGGCAAACATCTTCATCAGTACTATTCTATCAGTCAAACCTTTGGGAAGATGAGAAAGACCTGAGTGAGTATCAAACCCTTAGCATTCCCATTGCCAGAAGAGAAATTTGTAATATCTCTATTATCCAAGAAAACTGTGCGCCAGCCATCGAAATGGATTTTTCTATTCAATTGGTTGCAGCTGATGAAAGCCTTTCGAAACCAATCCTCGCTTCGAGTATCTTGAGTTTATCGAATATTATTAACCGTGACTTTGAATTTGCAGGGAATTCCCTCTTATACAAACCATTGCTTTTCGACACTCTGGTGCTGCCTATTGCTGAGCTTTCGGGGAAACTTGCCTCGGTGTCTGAGGGTGCCTTTGACTTCAGCCAGGTCAAGGGTATTCGATATACATTAAATCAGAGTGAGGCAGGGACAATATTTCTAAGCAGGCGGGCTCGGCTTAGCAAAAAAGCTATTGAGTTCAGTCCAAATCAACCGGTCGGGAAGTTATCCCTTAGGAATAGAACACCAAAACCTGAGAACTCTTTGCAAAGAAAGCAAAAACGACCGGGAGTGGAACCCGAGCAATGGAAAACTATAAAACGGAAAGCTATCAGAAGGTAAATTGTACCAGTTGGGGGGAGGAGTAGTCGAAAAGCCCCCTGAAGGTGCAAATATTTTATCCAGTGGCAGTAGTTTTATCAGGAATGTCAGCAATAAACGTTCGAAATCCTTAGCTTGATTCTGTGGATTGCTTCTTGCTGCTAAGTTATCTCAGTCGAAAGGGTGATCATGTGGAATCTGAATAAATATGAGAAGCTGCGCCTAGCTGTGATGGAAAAGTTAGATAAAAATGCATTTCCGAGCAATGAAGATAGAGCAAAATTCGCTTTGGACAGGGTTCAACAGCTTTCCAGTAGCGCTGAACCCACTGAGCAGATGGAGTGCTTTATCAATGTTATGGTTAGTTTTTCCATGCATCTAGACTTGAAGCACCTAAAACCGAAGCAGATATCTAACCTCATGGAAATTGGGACAGCTATACTTAAAATAAATGGAGTTCAAAAAAAATCTTCCCATTCCTCTGTTCTGTACGGGCAGCTATGTATGGCCAAGAGTCAAATACATTTCGTGGAGAGGGACTATTGGAAAGCTTTAATTTTCCAGCAGAGGGCCATACAAGTTTCCCCTAAAATCACTCCCTTTGGTGAGAGCTATCAAGAGTTTCTTTTTGGTATCAAAGCATATCGCCTAGGCTATATAGGTATGGCCTTAAATCACTTTGAAACAGCTTCATCTGATGAGGAGTTCGTCTATCGAAACCATGCCTTATTATACGAGATTAAGTGCAAAAGGCTTTCGGCCTACCGCCTTCCAATGGACATGTTAGGGAAAGGCATTCTACAGGAGCCCTATTGGAATGATTCCGACCGTTTAGAATTACAATGGGAGCTACTCAGGAAAGATATCGACCAAGGTCAAAACTTTCAAGAAATGCTGAGTCTGGTTTTTAAGACTTCTTGTTCTGTTCCTGAAAGCTATAAATTGGAAGCTATGCTCATAACTTTTTCTCATCCCAAGAGTGCTTTCATCAACTTAATTCCTAAGACAAAGATCCAACTGCGGTCTCAGTCTGATGATCCAGAACTTAAAATGATGAGAAAGTTCCTGAAAACTTTATCTCTCTGCTACGATAAATCAATAGATTTTTCCGTAAGGTTAGGAAAAATTACAGAGGTTTCTGATCTTCCCACATCCTTTTCTATTCCAGATTTTACTTTGCTAGCACCACTGGCGCTCTGTCGCTGGTTCCTGAGGCACAATAATTTCACTTTAGCAAAATTCTACTTCGCTGAGTATTCCAGCCTGAGTCTAAAAATGAGCATGGGTAGCTCCTATGATGTATCAAAACTGGCTTCTGACATTGTAGATAGGCCTTGGTGCAAGGGGCTTATACAAGATAAAGCTCGAAAGACAACTAGCTCTGAAAGGGAATTCTCATGAAATTTCTATCCTTAATTGCCATGTTTCTGCTATTTACCTCATGCCAAAAAGATTCCTTCAGTTCTCAAGAACATCGCGTTGTAGGATCAGCTGATGCAACGAAGCCAGTTGTCACAAGAACTACCCCTACAAGACCCACTGAACAGCATGGAGGGCTTCCTGGTTATCAATTAGATTGCAGCTTGGTTGATCATAACCAAACGACGGGAGAACAGCTGACCTTAGGCTGTGGATTAATAGGGGAGAATTTCGATGAACGAAATCCAGCCTTTGCCGATGACTTCACAAGCTATGTATTAAGCATTAGCAGCGGTGATCCAACAATAACTATCTTTGACCTAGGCAACAGACCTAAACTAGGGCATGGTTTTTCAATCAGCAGCCCAAATGAAATCGATGTAGACACCTTTTTGGCCGAAGCAGCCATAAACTTTGTCGGATACTATGCCAATGGAAACGTCCTCATTCTGAATTCGCTCTTGGCTAATGTTATTTCAGATACATCTAGGCAAACAGACCAGACTCCAAATACACCTAATTAGGGGAGTTTAGACTTTAAAGGGGTGGATCTGCTCCTATTTTGTATCGTCTCTGGTGCGACAACCAGCATAGGGTGAAAAGGAACTTCAGCGACTGATTGCTAGGCCACGATTTGGAATTCGTCATTGAACTTTACTTGTTCCATATGTGATCCGTGAGGCAGCACCTGCCTCTTCCTAATCATGTGCATAGTTTCGTGCCACGGATCGTCTTGTGGGCTGCCCAAATTCCTTTGAACTTTACTCTTGATCCTCTGTGATCACGTAAAGGAATAGCGCAGATACCGCCTGAAACAAGGAAGAGTGATTTTGGATTGAATTTCTTCCATTTGAACCGACTATCTTTAGGTATCATGGTATATTGCCATCTCTTGGTTAAAAATTAACGGGGACTATACCATTTACAGTCAATTCTTGCACCAGAGTCCGATTTACTAATGTAGGAACATTATACCTACTTTGAAAGAGCAAATATGGAAGAGGGGGGACATATTGAGCCCGAGAAACTCAGGCTATCTCTCTATTACTGCGAACTATCGTTCAAGACTTCAGTCAATTTGTCTGAATAGCGCCAGTTAGCATCAAAGAAGCCAGTTAGTACTGACCCTTCTCCATTAAAAACATGGAAATCAGCCAGCCCGTTCCGAGAGGAAAAAGGTTGGTACCTAAATAGCAGATACTCACTCCCAGATGTCACAGTCCATGCAGCTGAAAGCCTATTATTCTCTGGAAAAATGAGACCTAGCATAGAGTCTCTAAGAATCTTATCTCCTACTTTAATTTCATCTTTCTGCCAGCTAATTTCCATCTGAGCTGGAATATCTAACTCATTGAAAGGGATTCCTAGGTAGACAAGGTTAAAACGCTCTCTTGTTTTTTCATCCAGGGCAGCCCAAGGTAAGGAGCAAGATTGCCCATTGCCAATAATCGACCATTGGGTTTCTAGATAGGAAGCATATTCTTCATAAATACGGGAACCTGTCTCTTGATAAACAAAGCACCATGGCTTGTGATAGACTTGATTCATAGGTCCATAAAGATCTTGTCGTTTACCGCTTTGATCACCTACAAGAATTGTACTTTTCTCATCGACATCATAGTGCGTACCATCAACCGACAAAGAGCCTACCCCCCAACCTGCCAGCATCTTGGAGTTGATTTCAAGTGATCTGGCGTTCGTTGTCTCTAACACCAATTGATTTCCTACTTGAGATGAAGCTATAGAAACATTTTCAAGGGGGGACCAAGCTGAACTGACCTTAACAAAGGAGTACTTGCCATTAACTGAAGGGTTCGTGCTTATAAAACGAAAATCCCTCTTATCCTGAATCGTTGTTTGTTCCATCAAGCTAATCATAGGCTCCCAATCGACACAATCAGATCCTGCTTCTTCATTGACATCCCACCAATGTCCCGCATTTTCCTGACGATGAAAGGTTAGGTTGTCAACAATTGGCTCTAAAAGCTTGAACATAGTTTCGGCTTGCTGCGCAGGAACGTTTTGGTCATCCATACCATGGATGATATACACTAGATTACTCCTGAGATTACTAACAAGATTAGTGGTGATGGACGCCGACCGTGCTCTTCCCAATACACCCGATGCAATAGGGCTACTGCCATAGGTATTGAAAGAAATCCATCCTGCACTTGGAGCGACAACACCGAATCTATCTGGATAGTTCACTCCAAGATGCCATGTTCCATGCCCACCCATCGAATGCCCAGTAAGATGCGTTCTCTTTTTATCGGTATTGAAGGCGTTTTCAGCATCCTCCAAGGTCTCTAGAGCATCAAGCCGCCCCCATTCTTCCCAATCAAACCCAAAAGGTCTGCGATTAGTAGGAGCCACTAAATATGCCCAAGACTTCGCCGAATAGGCATTAGATTGTCCCGTAGCTTGCACACCAGCACCATGCAAAGACAGAATCATCCCTGGCTTTTCTACCTCAGGCTCCTCACTAGGTGGTAAAACGCCATAAAACTGAACTGAACCGTCCACTTTTGAGCGCTTAGTTCGTGCATGGTTTTGGCGCCTACTAACAATCTTAAGGTGAAACAGTCGCTTATATATGCGATTAAGGCTCTTCGACTTCACTGCGATTTCAACAGGAATAGGCTGATCAACTAAGCTTTCAGACCAAGGCCCTTGTGGTTCTAGCCTGAAAGCAAGCTGAGTCATGGAAGCAGATCCAATTGATCTGTGAACTATTGTAGATCCTTTGAAGTACTGGCCTTTTAAAACAGATGCTTCGACATTCTTAACTGGAGTAGAACCTAAGTTTAACAAAGGCAATCCGAGCCATAGAGTGCTGTCGTCTCCTACTCGTAAATCGGGCTTGGTTAGATCATCAGTGTTAAAGGTAACCCGATCAATAGTCTTATAAACGCTAATCTCTGGCGTACTCCATGATCCGAACCCATATGCTACAAGCAGATTCTTGCCAGGTTTCGTAGCCAAAGGAATACGAATTGTGCCACTCCCATAGACATCGCCACTTTTCTTCCAGGCATTGTTAGTATAGAAGCTGATGATCCGATCACCTTGGACGTAAATATGCTCTCCTGGCTTAACATCGATCTCGGTTGCTACATAGAAACGTGAGGCACCTCCAACATCTAGTTTGCCGCCCTCTCCTGCTTGGATATTGCTCCAGGTAACACTTCCATTGATTTGTCCTTCTTTTGGTAAACTAAAACTACGGTTCTCCAAAAGAGGACGAATGGGGTCATCACTAGGGTTATCAACCACACCAAGGGCCCAGGTAACAGATGTTTCCGATACTTCACCAATTTCTGCCTTACCTTGTGCGCTTAAAAGTCCCAGAAAGAGCGTTAGAAGTACTAAATGTCTAATAATCACCGTTGTCTCCTGTAAAATAGATTATTTCTTTCTTGAAACAAGAGTGAATAGCGATGTTTGATCTAAGAACTGGTGAGAGGCAAGTTCTTGCTAACCCACGTTAGCTAGAGGTCCCTCTCTACTAGGGTCAGTCTTATCAGCCATAAATTTCACCCAGTCGACCCCATCTTGATTTGCTCCTATAAAATTTGGAAGGCTTGACCTGAGAGCACTAGAGACTACTAGCTCACTAGGTTCTATAGAGCTATTGATAGTACGGAGCCAACCTTTAAAAGAAAACCAGACTTGATCTTTGAATTTGATTGCTAAGTACTTCAACAACCCTTGAGTTATACAACCAGCTTGGATATGGATATGAAAAGCGTTTATTTTCTTAGTTACGCTATCGCGATACTCGGCGGCCTCTCGGTGCAAATATTGTTTGTTTTGCCCTCGCTTAATAGGCTTCATGGCTTTCATCCAAAAATGATAATTGAAAGTACCAACAGTATGAATAGCTTGCTTGAATCCGGTTTCAATTAACCAACGACTTTTATAGAGATCGATGACTGTTTCTGGAGCTATGTCCATCTTTGTTGTCATTAAAATGGCTCGACCTTTTGATGATTCTACGAGAACAAATCGGATCAATCTTCCTGCGCTCTGCCAATAAAGGTCAATGCAGTGATAGCGACTATCGCCATATTCAATGGCAATTTCATCAAACTGGCTAAAGAGAGAATTTAGTTTTACTTTTTCACCTTTTTTCTTTGGTCTGCCTCGCTTACGCTTGCTTGGCTGCACTGCTGGATAATGAGCTGATGTGTTATGAGCAACGCGACTTACCAGCTCAATGCCTGCGGGTGTGTAACAAACCTGAGCTCGGAACGATCAAGTAATGGTGCCATTGATCTTTCTGGTACACTTGTGGTTGACGACGAGTTGAACTTTGATCCTGAAACACAATCGATTGTTTGTGCAGTAGACGCAAGTGCTAAATCGGGCTGAACGGATATCAGAATCTGCATTAAAATCAATCTGGATTTCCTCGGGGCAGACTCGAGATTTCAATATACGAGTTGGCACACCATCTGGTTACGTTTTCAATCAGCAAGGCTGGATGGCAGTAGGGCGCTGCTTGAAATGTGAAGTCCTCGAGGTCTATTATTCTCCGGGCAGTGTTATTGATTGCAACTGAATATAGACTCTAATGCTCCTTTTCAAGAGGAGCTTCCATCCCGCTTAAGCTCCTAATCTATCTTAACCCACAAGAATTACACATAGAAATTAAGGTGTCTAAATAGCGTGATCTCCAATGTTGAGTATTTTGACAAGTTTGTTTGGCAAACCTGAGAGTAATCACCTACTAAGTCGAAATTGGGTTTGCTAGGTTCCGAATGTCGCAAGAACAGGAATCTGGAGTTAAAGATGATTTTGAAAAGATTGAACTATGCCATAATATTCGCCTGGCTGGGAATCGCTCCTGGGCTACCATTTTTAACCTCCTGTGCCCAGGATGATAACAACAGTAGCCCTCAAGAAGAGGCCCCACTGACAGGAGGCATGACCAGTGGGGGAGGTGGCACGATTACAGCGCCAGGGATTGAAGAAAAACTGGTGGAATTGACGGTCAAGTACCTGAAGAGCGATATGGCGGCCTTCCTCAATTTTCAAAGGCTGGCTTTTATAATGGATAATGACTTTGATCAGGAATTGGTTGATCACTTTTTTTTGGAGGATAAGGACGTCTTTCAGGTGCTGAAAGACACCAAGGTGGTCGCCACCCAAGATTGTATTTCCGAACAAGCTGATAAGGACGCTCGTTTTGATCCCGATGATGGGATCTGTTTCAATACCGGCAAGCTTGCAGGCAAACTGGATGCCAGTAACTACTATGTACAGATCTTCGCCTTGGGAATTCATGAACTGGCTCATGCCATGGGTTACGGTGAGGCGAAAGCTGAAGAGCTCCAAGAGCGTGCTTTTAAGCGAATGGTTGGTGCGGGTGCCGAAGTCATCAAGGAGGCGGTTTATCAAAATTTCCTCGCCATAGATGATCTTGCATTCTATAGTCAAGAATTAGCTGGACCGGCAAACGAGTTTGCGATGGATCGATATAAATGGATAGGGCGTATCCTGACTAGGTTAGTGGACCAAAACTATACCTTCAACGGTCTAGAGTTAAATTATCTAACTATTGATGGCCAGGTGGCCCTCAATGAATTGCAGGCTCATGTGCAGTTTCTTAAGGAAAGCTATTATCTGTGGTCTCACGATCCGTTTTTTAAACCTCTTGCCTTGCAAAAGGTCTTCGCTGAAGACGATGCCCTTGTGCCCCCTTGCGGAGAGTTCATGGGTTCAGGACCCGTTCAAACTGACTGTCAGTTGTTCCGAATTGTAGATGGTCACGGTCAATACTTAGGGGATGAGGCCTTTCAGAAGGAGTTCGACGAGATACAAAGGCTGATTCAGGTGCTGAAATCTAATGCCATCGTACACATCTTTCCTGACGACCGACCATTTTTTCAATCCAACAAATGATGATACTTTATCTCCAAGGTTGGTAGATGAAACTTGCGAGATTCGTAATCCGGCTAATGAAGATAAGGATCGATACTTGAAGAAAGTTGAGGAGCCTAGACTCATGTCTAGGCTCCTTTGGTTATCCCTTTGATAGGGCAATGATAGAGTCCTTTAATCAAGTTGATTCTTCTTATAAAAATATTTTCGTAATATACTGGACCTTGTTTGTATCTGGACTTGAAACTGTTTTTGATTCGAGTAGGTCAATCCCAGATCGGTGCTTTGTGCTGGTTCTTCAAGCCACTGGGAAAGCTGAGCCATTGCCTGCTGCCTATCCTCTGGCCCGAGCCCCATTATGTTGGCCCCATGGTTACCGGCAGGAGCTATATACCTAAAGATCTTATCGTTGCTACCCAGATCAAAGGGGCTCCCTGTCCAAGGGTCGTTTTCTCCATAAATAAACAGAATGCGATCTCCTTCATCTTGAACCCATTTTTGAATATCTTCCATAACAGAGGGATCATGAGTAGGGTCTTGTGGAATATTCTGCAAGCTTTCGGGGGTAATGAAGGTCAATGAATCGGCGATGGCATCTATGTTGCCAATTTGCAGCGGGGATCCTAGTTCTCGAGCTGCTTGGTAGAGATAAGGAGGATTCAGATCAAAGTCGAAAGAGGTTTCTGACACCAAATCAAATTCAAGTTCTGGTATATCACCCGAGGCAGGTGGCTCCAGTAGGGCCCTCGCGAAGTCTGTGGCTTGGCTATTAGTATCCGGCAGGTTAGGGCAGTTATCCACGCTAGAATACTGCCAAAATCCCCAAGGGAATCCAACAATCATGTCTTCGAAGGCGAATGGTACATCTTCTGTGGGTTGATCAGTTTCTGTGTAGAAATCAGTCATGATGGTTTCAACTTCCTGCCTCACTTGCAATCCTGCTGACTGGAAATTGGCCAGGGAATCTTTACAACTTTGGGGGCCAATATTATCTAGGTATTCGATATAGCGTACGTCTGGCGATGCATAGGAAATAGGAGCTACATAAGGGACTGTGACATCCACATCATTAGGATAGTAGCGACGATGAAATACTGCTGACATACCCCCTTTGCTCGCTCCTGTGGTAAGCCATTTGCCTGTAAAGTGCTCTTTAAACATCTTGATCAGTTCATGGTGATCCGTCGCTGCCTGCCAAATATTAAGATGCTCGAAATTATCTTGTGGAATAGACTCGCCGAAATAGCGATACTCGACAGCGATTTGATTGGCATCGAACATTTTAGCTAACTCAACCTGTCCAAATATCAAGTTATTGTAGCCTTGAGTCACGAACACAGTGGGACGGTCGGCTCCTTTGTAGATAAGAGTCACGACCTGTTCGAAAGTCCCATCATCGGGATCTTCATGATCGATAGCTTGCTTAACTTTCATGACATAAGCTGTCATGCCGTTGGCTTGGCCAGCTGCAGAAAATTTAATTTTTGTTTCCTTGCTTTTAAGAAAGTCTTCAATGTTTAACAGAGCAGGATCCATCTGCTGAGGTGTTGCTTGTTTGTCAGCTTGTTCTGCGCTGGCTGGGGCTCGTTGGGGTGCTCGATTGGAAAGTTTATTGGAGTCACAGCCAAAGGCTGTTAGCACGGTAGCTAAAAAAATGAGTTTACTAATCATGGTCCTTGTTCCTTTCTTGTGCTTAAAAGAAAAAAGCAAGACAAGTGCCACAAATGCTAGGTTCCCAAAGACTTGGTAAACAACTTCTATGATTAGATAAAACAAGATGGCTAATAACTTTTTTTGAAACTAACATGTATAGAAATAATCCCTTAAGCTAAACTATTCAGTAGAAAGTATTGAAATATCAAAGTTTTAATGAATGTTTTTAGATTCGTCATGTAGTTCACAGGGATTTATATCTGCAAATTCAATCTAAGAGTCTATTTTCAGGGAACTTAGTCCTTGCCAATTGGGATTCTAATGGAAAGATAGTTGTTTTGTGACTTGAAGCCACGACTGGCTTGTGCTTAAATTTTTCAAAATCAAGGATCAAAAATCAAAGACTAGGGAGACTTCCACGATAGTTAGACTGAGCTTAGGTGTCATTACAGCATTATTTATAGGCTGTGGAGAAAAAGATAAGGACCAAAGTAGCCCAACTATTCCCCAACTAAAGCTGTCTGGGCCCGAAGAAGAGGGGATGGAAGCCGAGTCTCTAGAGCAGGCAAGAGACTATGCCTTTAACATTGCTGAGAACACTCAATCTCTCGTGATTCTGCGCAATGGCCGCATTGTTGCCGAGTGGTACGAGGAAGGCAAGGACAAGGATAGTTTAGGTACCAGTTGGTCGATGGCGAAAAGTATGGCCAGCGCTCTTGTGGGTATTGCTTTAGATAGAGGTGAGATCGATAGCCTCGAGGTGCCTTTAAGTGATTATTTTCCAGACTGGGAAAATGCTAAGATTGACAATATCACTCTTCGCCATTTGTTAGAGATGAGGTCCGGCCTAGATTGGAATGAAAATGAGCAAGCTCCTGTCATGGCATTGGAGAGTCAAGACCACCTAGCCTACGCCTTGAATCGTCCGGTTGCCTATGAGCCTGGTCAAAGATTTAATTACTCCAGCGGTGATTCCATGTTGCTAGCCCAGGTTATCCAGCAGGCGACAGGAGAGGATCTAGCTGATTATGCGGAAAATCATCTTTGGCAGCCCATAGGGGTCAACGCCGATTGGTGGAAGGATGGAGAGGGCAACTACCTGACTTATTGCTGTGTAGACGCAACGGCAAGAGACTATGCAAAATTTGGGCAGTTGTTTTTGGATCTAGGGAAGACAGGCGATCAGCAGGTTATCTCTGAATCTTGGGTGCAGGAGTCAACAAACGCTGCACCGGATTTGGATCGCTATGGACTTCATTGGTGGACTAACAAGAATGAATCCCAGGTGATTGGTGCCCCGGAAAATATGTTTGTCGCGGCTGGTTTACACGAACAGTTTATTTTTGTCTTTCCTGATCAAAATCTTGTTGTCGTTCGTAACAGTACCTATCGTAGAACTAGCGAAGAGGCGGTGGCCGAATTGGGTGTTGGGATCGAGACTCAGGGTGATCCTAATTGGGATTCGGCATCGTTGATTTTACCGATTCTTAAATCAGTGGGCTACACACCTTAGGTTAGGGATGGATTTTGTCAAATCCCACTCTTTGTTGAATCCTAAGCCGAACGATCGTCAACCAAAAGAGGGATGACCAGGTGAAACTTAAAGGGCTGATAGGGACCGTGGCGAGTGCCCTCGAGTCGAATCTGGATATCTCCTCCCCCGCTGCGGATATAACTGGCTACAGCATCTAGGCCCACCCCGCGGCCTGAGATTTCGGAGACCTGTTCTTCGGTGGAGATGCCAGAAGCAAAAATAATGTTGGCGATTTCTTCTTCGCTGGCCTGTTCGGGATTGATCAGCTCTGCTGCGAGCCCCTTCTCTTGGAGACGGGGCATATCAAGGCGCGGGTAGATGGCTTTGAATGTCATCCAAAACCTCCTCTAATTTACTGATTGAAATTCACTCGGTTGTCTGAGGATGGTAGTGCGAGAAATCCAGCAGATAAAAAAGTATCTTGCCCAGCAAAGTCAAGACGATCCCTCCTCTTGGATTGTATTAGCTACTATCGTTCGAACTGAAGGCACCACCTACAGAAAACCGGGAGCTGTCATGCTTCTCCTTGACGAAGTCCGTCAAATCGGTTTGTTGGGAGGAGGATCTCTAGAAGCTCAGATTCATCGGGATGCTCTGAAGGCATTGAACGAACGACAAGCTAGGCTCATTTCTTTTGATCTCACAGATAAACATGAAGCTTTGTTTGGCTATGCTACCGGTTGTCCGGGTAAGGTCGATA
The DNA here is from genome assembly GCF_900177345.1 of Pseudobacteriovorax antillogorgiicola. Lineage (NCBI taxonomy): Bacteria > Pseudomonadati > Bdellovibrionota > Oligoflexia > Oligoflexales > Pseudobacteriovoracaceae > Pseudobacteriovorax > Pseudobacteriovorax antillogorgiicola. The sequence continues at coordinate 10,306 of NZ_FWZT01000041.1, read as the reverse complement.
TCCTTCTGGAACCCTTTCAAGTTTCAAGTATTGTTGATGATCCTGCCAGGCAGGCTGCTATGCTTGGCCAATCCCAAGGTAATTGGGATTGGACGGCACTAATCTGGAAGCCTGGTGGTAGTAGCGCACAGTTGGTCTCTCGCGTTTGTGGAGGGAGTGATCAAACAGTCCTTTTTGGAGAGGTTGATCAAGGGGCTCTGGTTACTATCAAACAAGCAGCCAATCAAGGCCATCGTGGTGAGCTACAGGTGAAAGCTGAGTCCAACGTCAATATTTTGCTTCAAGATGTTTTCCGTGTTCCTCATATCCATATCTTTGGAGCCGGAGCTGACGCAGATCCCTTGATTGAACTCATTGTGTCCCTAGGGTGGGACTACAGTATCTACGATCATAGGATTGAGCCAGAAGACGAAGCTCGTTTTCCAAGCTGCTCAGAGGTTTTTAATAGTTACCAGGTACAAAAGCCAGTGAGTCCCCGCTCAGCGGCTGTTTTGATGACTCACAACTATTACAGGGATGGAGAGATCCTGAGCAATCTCTCTAGCCAAACGTTTGATTATGTGGGCTTGTTAGGCTCTAGAAGCCGCAAGCTTCAGATGATAGAAGATGGGATTTGGCTGGACTTTCATGTCCATAGCCCCATTGGTCTTCCATTAGGGGGCCGGTCTCCTTGCGCTATAGCCTTGGCTATTGTTGCAGAGATTCAAGAGTCCTTTTTTGGAAGCCATGGGGTTGGTCATGAAGTTCGCTCCAAACACGCTTTGGAAAAAAATGGGGAGGAGCCACCCCCAATGACTGTAGATATTTAAAGGAGACTGAAGTGCACGAAGACTCTAAAGCTGGGGTTAGTCGACGAGACTTTATCCTTGGATCAACCAAGATTGGCACCACAGCTGTGGTCATCAATTATCTGGGCACCGATTTGTCCATGGCTAAAGCAAAGGAAAATATCATTGGCCAGCCCTCTGGTGCGCCAGAAGCTTGGGGGCAGGACCTTAACAAAGTACCTTTTCGCTATGACGGCCTAGCCAAGGTCATGGGTCAGAAACTTTACGCTTTCGATATCAGAGCTAAAGATTTAAAAGGTTGGCCTCTTGATGAAGAACGAGCGGTTATTCTTCGTGCCAACGATGCCAACAAGGTCTTCGAAGGGATCGATTCCAAGAAAATCAAAAAGGAACTTGGTGTCGATCGGCTAGTCAGTAGCCCTGACCTTGAAAAAGCCGGGATAAAGCCAGATGGCTTTTTTACCTCTAGTGTCATGGCTCAAATAGGGAAGGACCCGCAGTTTTTAGGCCAACCAGTGGGCTTAGCCTATTTTTCAGACACTGAGCGATTCCTGGATGTAAGGCCAAGACTTGCTGACATTTCTAGCTACTTGAAATTTGGGGCATCTACTAAATCTGAATCGGCGAAGGCCTATGGTACAAGTCGTATTGTGCGCTATACGGATGACAAGGGCCAAGAGCTGTTCTCCTATGCCAAAGACGGTAGTTTCCGTCCCCCTTGGCAATCTCCCAACCTGAATGGTTCTAATAATGCCCGAGCTAGCTACTATGCGGAGAAGATCAAGAAGGATTTAAACGGCAATAAGTGGCAGCTTGTTGAAGGAAAGTTCGGCACCCAAAGCGTTGATCCAGTGTTCATGGAGGCAGAAGGCGGGTTAGCTTGGTATGATCCTGACAAGAGAGAGCTTCACATGACTTTGGGAACCCAGTCTCCCTTAGATGATGCTGAAGGTTGTTTGAAAATGCTTGCTAAGGCTAAGAGCATTAAAATCGATAGGGTTGTAGTCAATACTTGTTATCCAGGTGGGGGATTTGGAGGCCGCGACCATTCGGAATTTCCTCTTTACCTATGCTTGGCAGCGATCTTTAACCCCGGAAAATCTATTCGCGTTGTTCATTCCCGCTTTGACCAGTTCCAAGCTGGCCTCAAGCGCCATGCAGCGCAGATTAAAACCAAGCTGGCAGTTGATAAGCAAGGTAAATTTCAAGCCTTTCATACAGATATGACCTTGGATGGTGGAGGGCAAAATAACTATAGTTTTGCAGTCCAAAATGTTGGTGGGCGGAATGCATCATCTGGGTACGCTTTCCCTCGCTCTTGGGTAGACTCTCAAGCTAAGCCGAGTATTGGTGTTCCAGCAGGTTCTATGCGCGGTTTTGGTAGTTTGCAAGCAGCCTTTGCTATGGAGTGTTTGGTTGATGAGGCAGCTGAAAAGTTAAAAATAGATCCGATAGACCTACGGATGAAGAATATCATTACTGATCCTCAGGCAGTGCATACAGGAACAGTACCGCTTTTTAGGATTAATTCTGATCTTCTCCTAGAAAAAGCTAGGCAGACGTCTCTTTGGAAGAACCGGGATAGGGATAAGAAAAATCGCTCTAAAGGCGATACCTTGTACGGGGTCGGTGTCGCCTTAGCGGTGAAAAGCTACGGTAAGAACCCAGGTGATACATGCTTATCGACGGTCATGATCGATGCCGATGGTAAGTTAAGTATGCACACCAACTCAGTGGATATGGGAAATGGAACTGCAACGACTCTGCCTCAATCCTTGTCAGGTCCATTGGGAAGGCATGCAGACCAGATCAAGATGGGAGTTAGCTCTGAATTCGAAGCCTTGAAGCTATATAGTAAGCGAGCAAGGAGTCAAGAAGATCAGGATAAGTTTGCCAAGGACCCTCGTTGGGTTCCGTTTAAGGCAATGTCGACAGCAGCCAGCGCCGGCGCTTATCAGATGAGGCATGCTTGTATCCAGGCAGCCGAAGTTCTATTGAAGCATGGACTATGGCCAGCAGCTCTATCCATTTGGCAAAAAACTCCGGAACAACTTCCTTGGCGAAAAGATCAGATACGCTGGGAGGATGGTGCTCTATCTGTTCCTGGGCAGGTTAAAATTCCATTGAAAACCTTAGCAGCTCAAGCTCATAAAAAAGGCCTGGTGACAGGGGCAATGGTTCATACCTATTATCGAGCTGGCTGGACTACTGCTCGGTATAGCATTGAAGGCCAGGATCAAGAGCTTAAGGCAGATGCATTAGCTCTGAGGCATGGTAAAGGGGAAGACTTTAAAGTGCTCACCCGTAGTGAGGTAAATTATCCTCCTATGAGTCACTTTGATAAGGGGGCTGATCTTTACACTCCCTATGCGGTGGTTGCTGCTGTTGAGGTGAATCGTAAGTCTGGAAAGGTAAAAGTTGTTGGTGGTGAGACATTCTTAGACTGTGGGCAAGTTGTAAACAAAGATATTGTTGAAGGGCAAATGCACGGCGCTTGGGCCATGGGAATTGGTCAAACCCTATTTGAAGATTCTCCTAAGCACGAGGGCGGTCCGGGACAAGGAGGTTGGAACTTACACCGATATATGGTTCCACGAGCCCGTGACGTTGCTGTGGAAAGTGTCAAATTCAATATTGTTTCAGGGCCGGTTCAGGATCCCCCCAAAGGGATGGCTGAGGTTGTGCTAAATGCAGTGCCACCTGCCATTGTCAATGCCATAGCACACGCAACAGGAAAACGATTTCGTCAGCTGCCAATACAGCCCAAAAAGATCTTGGAGTCACTATCATGAGTAAAAAAGTTACTGTCCAATTGACGATAAATAAGAAGACTATCAAGGAAGAGGTTTCACCCCAAAGAAGTCTTGCTGATTTTCTTCACGAAAAACTTGGCCTGACTGGTACTAAGGTTTGTTGTGGTATGGGAGTTTGTAAAGCTTGTACTGTCGCTGTGAAGCGAGAAGGGGAAAATAAGCTCGAAAGAGCCCAGTCATGCATCACACCAGTGGCTAGCTTATCTGGTTCAGAGATCACCACTGTAGAAGGCTTATCTGAAGAGGGCAAGCCTAATAAGTTGCAGCAGGCCTTTCTCAAGGAGTACTCTTTCCAGTGCGGGTTCTCAACCGCTGGCTTCTTGATGGGGGCAACCCTGCTGATGGATGAGCTAAAGCGCCAACCAGTGAAAAAGTCTGAACTCGATAGTGCTATCGAAAAAAGCCTTGGTGAGCATGTTTGCCGATGCACAGGCTATGTTCGTTACTATAAGGCCATTAAAGAAACGATTCTCTCTACACCTGGTTTAACCACCGCCTAGTGTCTTACAAAGTCGCAAAAAAAGGAGGGCTTCTGTTTAACAGAAGCTTTTCCATCGAGCATTTGCGGGACAACAAGCCCTGGCTTCTATCCAGGATCACCCAACTAAAGCCTTCCAAATCCAAATAACTTAATAGATCTTGCTCCACAACATACTCCAAATCTGATCAATCAGATTATAGCAGAGCATAAAATCGAGGCCTATAGAGCCAATTTAATTAAATAAAGACGCTGCCCTTAGGACTAGACAGGATCCGGTCGATAAGAAACATGCATCCAATTAATTGGGAATACCTATGGGCTTGTTTATTAAGGCTTGGCTAGTCATCGTCACTTTAAGTGGGACAGCATGCAGTGATTCAGACTCAACAAATGACAGCCAAGAAAGCCAAATAAATCAACAGGTGGCCGATACCAGTGCTTCCGAGCCAATTCAGGTCGGAGGGGCCTTTCTTGTTTCTTGTGGCCTGGACGCAGCCGACGACCAATCCTTTGTTGGATGCAATGGAAATCAATTCGATCTAGGCTCAGCTGAAAGCCGAGCTTTTCTGATTTCTACAGAGCAAGCTGTGATTCTCAACGAAGGGCCTCGAACCGACTCTTGGCAGGCCAGCTACTGGCTTCCAGATAACGCAGACACCCAAGGCTTTTTCCGCTTAGACCTCATCGGCGAGGACGGCGATGCTGCTGGGATCTACATGGAATCTCTGGAAACTTTAGCCGGTTCATCGAGCCTTTCAGGAATCTCTCAGTGAGCATTAGTGCTGTGACGGCCTACCATACCCATGGCCCAAAGGCGGTTTTGGACCTAGAAGAACCCATTAACTGCAAAGAGAAAAGCTCTTCCTTACAAGCCACGATTAGTCCTTTTGGGTAGCTGTGGCTTATTCGAGTTTAGCTAAACCTTATATAAATTTAAAATTAATAATTTAATAAAATTCCTTGATAATCTAAGATTTTGTATTAATATAGATTCCGGTCACAAGCTAACATGTCATATTGACACAAAATCAAGGAACTATAGATTATGAAATTCATTGCGAAAGTTATTCTGTCCGCATCTGTAATAGCGACCTCTGCTCAAGCGGCTACCTGTCTCGACCAAGTCAAAAACCAGCCAGCATCTGGCTACATCAATGTTGATGATATATACTACGAACTACAAGACTCCCGACTTCCTAACTGGCAAGAACTATTTGCTTTTAAAACAGTCAAAGCTTTAGAGTCTCGGCTAGGTGACGAGTCCTGCGAAGCCTTGAACGTCACTGCCGAAGACTTTGTTTGTAAAGCCGGTGAGCAGATAGTTTGCGTCGCTAAAGACTCTGATCGAAACCTGTCTGTAGCAGTTGTCAAAGACTACGTTGATTCAGCCAATGTTGTGGTTCTTGAATCAAGTCAAGATGCTCGCAAGTTTCCTCTTTTTCAAAGAGAAAATGATTTCGCCGAGCTTTGGCTTCCTAATCCAAACGCTTGCTATGCAGGCTTGCTCAATAACTTTAGCGGTGATAGCGCTGTCCATACTGTGAGTGTACAAGATGAAAAAAGATGGTCCGATGGTCGCTTCGTCCTTGCCGCCGGCCTTCGTAAAGTCGTTGAAGGATTAGTAGCAAAATACCAAGAGTCTGAAGACAAGACTATCTGTAATTACGAAAAACTGGTTCTTAGAGCCGACGCCCTGAGCTGTCGTTACTTCGGTTACGGTGTCGAGGCCTGCTCTATCAAAGGAACCCAGTCTGGATACTTTGAGATCTTTAAAGTAGCAGGATCCGACAAGCTATCGATCGTATTTAATCGCTTCGACTAGACATCGAATGACAGAAACAAGCTTACCACACGGATGCACAAAAGCCCAAGTTTATGATTCGATTAACTTGGGCTTTTTCAGGTCCCTGTCACCCTCGGACGAGGAGCAACCTGCCCGACTTGTTCGCCTGTTCCTAAACGAATTGCCATTTTATATCTAGGGTATTTGTAAACAAGATTGTCATTTACAAGGAACCCACACCCTGCTATTTATGCGTATCCAGAATGACTCATGGAGACACCTGTGATCTTATTTCTAGTTACCCTGATAATCCTGATGAGCTTCTCTTGCCAGGAAGCCAGCAACACCTACGATCCCTTGGTCCTCGAATGTGGCAAAGCCGAAAGTCTTGAAGCTAATCTCAGACCCGTTCTTAACCCTTCATTTAAGAAGATTGAGGAACCAGACCTAGAAGTTTTCATAAAGGAACTTCAAGGTTGGAAACTCCAAAAAAATGTTTTTTCAAGCCGATCTTGTCTACAGATAAACCCAGAGCATACCTATTTTATTCGAACTAAAAATAAATCTCTCGGTCAAATTTTTGATGGGTCACGGGACAGTTCCGAAGCAATTGTACTCGAGCCAATCATTTTTCCTCCCTTGAACAACCTATGCCCTGAGGCTCTGTACTCCAGTGACAAACAAGTCCGGCTTGATTTCTTCCAAAACCAGCTTACTCCTTCAAAGTTCTCTGAACTACGCAGGCTCACTGTAGAGATCTCTTCCGGCCAGAAAAAGATCTATGGGTGGGACCTTGTTGATCTCGCCCAACTGGGCTCGCTTCAACTTCCAGATAATGTACTTCTGCAACAAGGGGAATACGATCTCACAATCATAGAAAATAATTATCTGCAAGACATCTTTGGACTGAAAAACACTTGTAAATTAAGAATCGATTCGTCTGAACTGGATGTCATGGTTTCCAACTTGATCCAAGATGTCAGGACCATCAATGGTCAGGACGTAGCTTATGTTGATACCAACTACGCTTTAGACTTCCTCGTACCAAGTGGGTTCCGCGATGTCGAAGTAGAATACTGTGTCACAGAAATCTCTTATGATCAAATTAGAGACTTTGCTAACAACGATGAGATTAGCCCCTGTATCGAAGCAAACTCGTTTAGATCTGGAGCTGTCACTATTTTGGATAAAGGCTTCTTTGATCTAAAATACCTGGCCAAAAAAGGCAACATCCAAACTAACTGGAAGAGAACCATCATTGGGATAAGAAGCCTCTGCACAGGTAGCATCCGCAGCGACGGAATTACGATCAGAATGCTAGACCCTAGAATGGATTACTGTACCGATTTAAATGGGAAAATCGATCTAATATTAGGAAAGTCAGTAGAAGACAATGTCTATGAAGAGCTCAAGTACATATCAAAGTTAAATGGCAACGGAGCTATACAAGGCGATGTGGGCCAAGGTCGAGAACTATCATTAGTCACTGTCAACGGCAACTTCCGGATCACAAACTCTAGTCTAACCAACCTTGATTTCTTAAACGGACTCAATGAGGTTAACGGTAGACTCGAAATCATAAACAACGACAACCTTTTGAATATGGCTGGCCTGAGCTCCCTTCGGCAAGTCTCCATTCTGAGAGTGTACGATAATGATTCACTCACGAAAATAGAGTTCCCAAGGCTAAGAAGAGCTCTAGAGTTGGACATCAAATCAAAAACTGATTCAATCGTTGACTTGCCAATACTAGAAGCGTCGAGCTTGATTCTCGTCGAGAATGAGGGCCCTTCATCTTCATTGATTTTTAAGGATTTGAATGAGCTAGAGTTTCTCGACCGACTAGACATTAGAGCAGAAGTGATCGAGATGCTACCTGGCGTCCCTCAAATGACCAAAATAGAATCGATTAGTTTAAGTATCTCCGGCGAACCAGAGATCACCGATTGGAATTTTGAGGAAATAGAAAGCCTTTTTATCGGTGGGCATGTGACTCCGAGGACACTTACCAAACTAACAGCGCCTATAAAGACCATCGGTCAATCATTAGCTCTCAAAGGGATCACAGGAATCTCCGACCTTTCTCACCTGAGCCACATTGATCTTGCAGAAGGTGCCGACGTTAAACTCTATGAGATGCCCAATATCATGTCTATCAGTGGCTTACGATGGCCTCAGAATATGGGCCAGTTGCGCCTTTCAGGGCTCAACATCGTTAATCTTGTCGTTGATATCGGTGTCAACACAATGGGGAGCCTATGGGTTCTGGATAATCCTAAATTGGAGACCATTTCAGGATTCAAAGGACTGACGACTGTCTCAGGAGCTATCTATTCAGAGGGCAATGACATCCTTTCTTCTTTGGCAGGATTTGAAGACTTGGAATCTGTAGGAAGGCTGATATTGGCCAACTCCAGTTCCAGGAGTCTTCATATCCAAGGACTCCAGAACCTAAAGTTCATAGGTCGAGACTTTGTCTCCTACTCACCATTAGATGAGGCCAGCGGTCTAGTCTTACCTAACCTGGAGGGAATCGAAGGCCGCGTCCTTATCAAAGTGGATGGCGACTGTGCCCCCTCTCAGTTGAGGCCTCGTTTCAAGCAGCTCCTAGCAGCCGACTTTGACCTTTCACCTGTAGTTTATGGTGGCGAGCCCGAATTTAGAAATTTGTATCGAGAAGTTTTCGGTGATGACGTCTACTCTCGATCTAACCCCATTTTCTTCAACGGCTCGATGGACTTGGAAAACTGCCCCGACCAAGATTCATAAGGGGCTAGATCATTGTAGTAAGCTATCAGGTAGTTATTTCTAGGATGCCGTACATTGCTGGTAGAGCGACTTCAATATCGGTCTAATGACACCAGTGCAAAATACCGCGGTCAACTCATCCTTGATTAAATTCCCCAAATCTTTGATGACCTGGATCACCTCTTCCGCGGGTAGGTAAAACGAATCAGGAAATTCGGATCTCTGATTCTTACCAACTATTACATTATGACATAATTTAATGTGAATCAATCCACCCAGTTTCCCGTTTTTCATCTTGTCGTAACAAATTAGCGAAAACCCAGGATAAGATTGTCATAATTTTGGGTGGTTAGAGAATTTGTAGGTAATAGAAGATTAGTGGCTTTATTAGCAAAAGCTCTCATAAACATACTCTTTGTCGATCTTCATACCTATTTGTGGTGGGTCCGCCCCCAGGCCAACATGATCCAAGATCTTGTTTATAGCATTTGCCTCCATTATCGCTGCGATTACTCGCACACTTCCACCGCAACAAGGGCAAACAGTTAAATCAATGCCAAAAGTCCTTTTAAGTAACTCAGCCCAGGGTATATACCTCGGTGCCAAACCATCCTCCGATTCAACCTTAACCCCATCAGAGTTCCGACCTTCTTTCAGCGGATCATCTTGCACGGTGGACCCGACTACTGAACTGCCGACTATCTTAGGGCGAAGTTTACTATGAGAAGAAAGACAACCGTAGTAGTTTACTTGATGCTTGTAAGGCGGTGGGATCATCGATGCTAATTTCTCGATGAATTCCATAGGGGAAAACATGACATGAGTCGCCCCATCATAGGAGCTTTTCAGTTCGTAGAGGATATTGCCATTTTCATCGAGGCTTATACGCTCATGAGACACTGGGCCACGACCCAAGTAACGAAGAAGTTTTTCTAATCGATCTCTTTCATGGGCCTTGATTGACGTGGCAGCATGGATCGAAAATCCATTCATCGATACACAGCCATAAGATTGACTTTTAGGGATTTCCTCCTCAAAGCCGAAGCTACTTCCTATTCTTCGCACCCTTAGACCAGCCCTTGCTCCCAAAGCAATCCGGCTAGAAACTGAAGCTCTCTTCAGATGAGATAAAGCTTCATGCTCTTCATCTCTGTCATCACCGATAAAAACCTCTTCACCGCCCTCTGATAGCCGCCCCGTCTTCCGTAAATCCTTGATCACACGGCGAGAGACTCCCCGCACGACGCAGGCCAACTCATCGTTTTCAATCCCTGGAATACGAGTGAAGATTTGGCTACCACCTTCTTCTGTAGTGTAAAGACCATCCAAGACCAGAAGATGATAGTGAAGATTCAAATTGAGAGCTCCACCCGCTATCTGAAGAAACGACACTATCCCTGTTTCCCCACCCCTAACACCAAGTTTTCTCCCTTTCTTGCGGAGATAGTTATTGATTTCTGCGCAGAAGATCCCATTCACTTTTTTCAAAAGATCGTCATCGGAAGCCATCCAATAACGAAGCTCAAAGGGCACCGATAAGACCCAATGCCTTGTCGGTACAAAGGGGATCACATCATCCGTTAGGTCAATAGCTCTCTCTGACATTCTTCGACCCGCACAACTTGGGCAAAACCCCCGACATTTGCAGCTGAAAGCTACTATAAGAGACTCGGAGCAATCCGAGCATTTTAAT
>NZ_FWZT01000040.1 GCF_900177345.1 Pseudobacteriovorax antillogorgiicola | reverse complement strand
GGGTGAAAAGGTCACGGGTCAGGAACTGACCTTAGGTGTGGAGTCTGGGGTTACCTGGATGTTGAAGCACGAAACTCCGCCTATACCGGAGCACGCTCGTTATGGCGTGTGAGGATTAGGGGGATGTAGTTCATCTACCTTCAAGCGGGATTTCGACCAAGGAGATCTTGATGTCCGGCACAACAGACTCTGAAGCTTCTCAGATCACCGTCAGGCCTCGTTATGAGTACAATGATGGCAAACTATCTCTTAAAATTGCCAATATCCTAAACTTTCAAAATAGACGGGAGAGCTTTGCTGGCTACCATGAAGTTGTGAAACCAGATGAGAATTCATCGAAAAAGACCTTAGACTACTTTAAGAATGCCGATATTGGTTTAGATATGTTCGACGGCAACTTGTGGCGATATAATGACAAAATCATTATTGTGAAGAAGGTGTTTAAGGGCGATAGTAGCATCGTTTTGAAGTTTTGCGGTGCGGAAACCCGCCGTGAGGCTGTTTGGGCCTGTTACTAAGCGCCATAAACATATTGGGCCCAAAGGGCCCAATGAAGCTAAATTAGTAGACTTCGAATCTCCACAATTGCCCTGTAGCGGGGCGTTGACAAGATGCCATGAATGCCGCTCCACCTAAGGTAGACGAGCTAGCAAAGCGGTTCCCCTCAAGACATTTGTCATTTCCTTGAAAAAGAGTTTTTAGAAGCTTGTAGCCACTGGAGTGGCTTTCAATGCGCCACAGTTGACCCGTGGCAGGTCGATCGCACGGAGCCATAAATGCAGCACCTTTGAGTGTCGAGCTGGGAGCAAACTCATTGCCTTCTAGACAGAAGTCATCGCCAAGAAACTCAGTTTTCAGAAGGTAGTACCCATCCAACCCAGATTCTTCAAAGCGAAAAATTTGACCAGAGAATGGCCTGCATTCGGACATGAATGCAGCACCACCTAAGGTAGAGCTACTTGCAAATCGATTTCCCTCTAAACACTCACCGTCACCACGGAATAGAGTCTTGAGTAGGTAACGCTCTTCAGTATCGATTTGAGCCTGTGCAGGAGATAAGCTAAGAGCTGCGAAGCCTAAAGCAAGCCATGATAGAAGTTTCATACTGAGTCCTTTTCATCAAAAAAGTTTATCGAAGTCCTGTTGCGAAGATAAACCGATAATGACTCCGACGCCAAGAGCTTACTTGGCAACTATTTGACAAAGATTCTCTTCTAGTGAACCTAGTAAGTCGAAGATTAATTAGTAAAATTATTAAGTTCGCAGCGGATTAGAGCGAACTCCTATCGAAAATCTTTCCCCGAAAGGGTTCTAAAAAGGTTCCCTTTGTGGCTCATAATTCCTCTTATCGAGAACATTTTTTTAGAGGGAGGGGTATTCGGAACTATTTATGTTAGTCCTTCCATTTGATATTACAACCAACACTTGGTTTCATTGATAAAGTCGTACTGGGGTTTTCAAGAAGGCTATCTAAGGCCCGACTCAAGTCTTCTCCCGTAGCCTTGCCCTGACTGGGGCGTGAATTGTCGAACTGACCGTGATACGCTAACCCTTGATTTCTAACAAACACAAAAATATCCGGGGTACAAACAGCACGATAGGCCTTGGCAACGGCCTGGCTTTCATCGTAGAGGTAAGGAAAAGTGTAGCCGCGGAGCGTCTTCTCTTCAGCCATTTTTTCTGGGCTGTCTTCCGGATAGTTAGCGACGTCATTGGAGCTGATGGCGACAAATGCAATTCCTTTCTTCTGATAGTCCCGAGCAAGCGCTGCCAAGGGATCTGCAATATGCTTTACAAAAGGACAATGATTGCAAATGAAGCTAACTACAAGAATCGGATTATCTTTAAACTGATCGAGAGTGACCAAGGAGCCATCGGTGTCTGGAAGAGCAAAGGCTGGCGGCATAGTTCCAGGCTCAAGGTCTAGGGACTCTGTCAAAGCCATAGGTATTCTCCAAAAATCATTAAAAATTAGGGCCAGGATATCATAGAAATGCCTGACGTGGATTGATAATAAGTGTCATTCACTCCTTGCCTTTCAGAATGGCAAGAGTTTCGGGGTCTGTCATGAATTTTTGCAAAATTGCTTGCTCTATCTTGCCCTTCTGTTTAGATGGCGTGGGAATCCGAATGACGAGATCGACCTGATCTGCTGCATTAAAGGAATAGTGAAGTCTTGGCTCGACACTCGGAGCTTGAATGACTTGTTTTTCGGCGACGCGAACAAATTGTTTTCGAGCCTCTTCTATAAACTCTGCGCACTGCTCGTTGGCAATTGCAATGATCCTATCTGCTGCTAATTGCCAATCGTCAGATCGTTTGAGGGGAACTCTAAAAACGTGGAGTACAAACCGACCCGTGACACTTTCGTTTGTAATGGGAGTGCTAAGCAAGATGCTGTTCGGCATGACCACCATGCGACCGGTGAATTGATGATGCTCCTTTCCAGGGCCGACTTCGTACAAGGTTGTTGTAAAAATGTTATAGTTAACAACATCACCTCGGAAGGTTCCTACCTCGATTCGGTCGCCTACATCAAATTCTTTGGATGAGACCATAAGTACCCAACCCAGGAAGCAAAGCAATAGCTCTTTAGTAGCGATCACAAATGCCACCGCTAAAGCGAGTAGCGTGACAGCTACGGTCTTGAGTTCCGTAGACCAAACCAGAAACAAGCCAATGAGTGCAACAAAAATTGAGTAGTTTCTCGTTTGGGCAATCCACTTCCGCCTAGTTTCCATGGAAGTTTTGCTGAGTTTGCGGATATATTTAACAGCCACTGATCGTACAAAAATAATGAGTGCGATTAGTAGGAACGAGGTTAGGAGATTCATATAGAAATGATCTTCAAGTTTATCGAAAAACAAGTTTGCCCTCCTTGTTTAGTTGCTATACTTCGTTGCGAAGTGGCGCCAACTTTTTTGGCTAGAAAGGATAACTTTGTCGCATTGAGACATTAAGTTCCTAGAGCCCTTGATTTTACGTGAGTCCATTATGATAAAAAGAGAAGAATTACAAGAAATTAACGAGCAAGCGGTCTCCTTAATTCAGAAAGTCGACTTGCTAGCTAGTTTAACATGGCCGAAACAGCTCGAAATAGATTTTTTAGAGAACTGGCGGACCGGCAACCCCAAGATACCGAAACCTGAGTACCAGGCAATGTCTCAAGATATGACAGATATTCGAGATCACCTTGAGAAGCTACTAAGTCGCCTACCAAGCGACGACCCTCTCTCCCAGGTGACCGAGGAAACTATTGGTAGCTATATTGACGCCATTAGCCTCATTGAGCAGCGAGGCACAGCGCGGTTTGGAGACCTGTCTATTGAAGTCTACGGTAGGCCTGGAGACAAGATTCCTGGCACTCAGGTTACAAATCTTGATGCCGCTGAAAGGTTTCGAAGGGTGGCGGATAGCTTTAAGCACCCTTTCGTGGAAGAGCCTGAAGAGTGCTTGCCAGCTCGGGTTGTAGCAGAGGAGCTAGAACGAGGCGTAGCATCCATGGGGAACCTTGCTCCAAAGATTCTGGTGGTGCCAGACCTTGTGGCAAAGGCTGCGGCTAGCCCATCACAGGTAAAGCTACGGGATCAGACCTGTTTTAATCGGTATGATGGTCCTCAGCTCCTTGTTCACGAAGTGATGACCCATTCTCTCACAGCAATAAATGGCCAGCACCAATCTGTTTTGAAAGTTTTGGGGCGGGGATCACCTAGAACAACGAAGACCCAAGAGGGCTTGGCAACATTTAGTGAAGTGATCACAGGTGCCATCGATATTCAGCGCCTGGATAGGTTGGCACTGCGTGTCTTAGCCACCGAACTAGCCCTCGATGGAGCTGATTTTATCGATGTCTTTGAGTTTTATTTAGAAAACGGACAAACACCTCAAGAAAGTTATCGATCCACCGTTCGGCTCTTTAGGGGAGGGATACCAGAAGGAGGGAGTGTGTTCACAAAGGATTCTGTTTATTTGGATGGTTTATTCAAGGTTTTTGCCCTCTTTCTCTGGGCTTTTCATAAGAACCGACAGTCGATCATTCATACCCTTTTCTGCGGCCGAGTCACTATCGAAGATTGCTTCACCTTAGAGGAAGCTCTTTTAGATGGCAGGCTTGATCAGCCGAAGCTGCTTCCCGAGTGGTATCAGTCCATCGAAAGCTTGGCGGGCAAACTTGCCTTTTCGGTTTTGAATACTGCAATCAATACTGACGAACTAGAAACCTACTTTGATTCGATCTCTCGTTGAGAGGTCATTTCCATGTCATGTGGTGAGGGGGAGTACATGGTGAAGCCACGGGTGATAGATTTTCGAAAGGCTAAGGTTGAGGACCTACCAGCTCTTGTAGGAATGCTAGCGGATGATCCTTTGGGTCAAGAAAGAGAGGATGCCAGTCTTCCCTTGGTGGACAGCTATCGCAAAATATTCCAGGAGATCGATAAAGATCCCAATCAGGAATTGATCGTAGCGTCACTCGAAGATCGCGTGATCGGGATGATGCAGTTAAGTTTTATCCCCTATCTCACCTATCGAGGGAGCTGGCGATGTTTGGTTGAGGGGGTTCGCATCCATCGAGATTACAGAGGGCAGCATCTTGGTAGCCAATTTTTCGATTGGGTGATCGATCGAGCCCGTGAACGATCTTGTCACATGATACAATTAACGAGCGACAAGCAGCGGCCAGACGCCATCCGCTTCTATGAAAAGCTTGGCTTCAAAGGGACTCACGAGGGAATGAAGATGTGGCTTTCTTAATCGGCAGTATAAACTACTCAAAGGAGGGATCATGGATCTCGGTGCATTCTCAATCAGCCTGGCGGTAAAAAATATCCAAAAATCAAAATCGTTCTATGAAGGCCTAGGGTTTGAGGTTTTTGGGGGTGATGTTGAGCAAAATTGGCTTATCATGAAAAATGGCTCTCATCTCATTGGGCTGTTTCAGGGAATGTTTGACAACAATATTATGACCTTCAACCCTGGTTGGGATCAAAATGCCAAAGAGGTGTCTGGCTATACAGATGTTCGCCAGCTTCAGGATGAACTAAAGGCTAGGGGCTACGAGCTTCAGCAGCAATCAGACCCTTC
Organism: Pseudobacteriovorax antillogorgiicola; assembly: GCF_900177345.1. Taxonomy (NCBI): domain Bacteria; kingdom Pseudomonadati; phylum Bdellovibrionota; class Oligoflexia; order Oligoflexales; family Pseudobacteriovoracaceae; genus Pseudobacteriovorax; species Pseudobacteriovorax antillogorgiicola. Next base: position 19,676 of record NZ_FWZT01000040.1, on the reverse strand, counting down.
AGGTGAAGGGAGTGGGCCAGGAAGCTTCACACTTCGAGATCCCGATGGAAATGTCATACTTGTCGATCAGCATGTTTGATCTTGAATTGGGGGAGGTTGCGCTGGAAAACTTAATAATAACAGATGATTATCTTTTTGTTCCCTGGAATCTCGGTTGCATCCAACCGAAGGCTGCCTTGTGGGCGACACTAGCTCGGTGTCGCTCAGCAGCTCTAGTCATTTAGTTTCTCCCCAAACTTAATCGCATTCCCATAAGGGTCATCAACTTGCATTTCCCTCATGCCCCAAGGCATGGTTTGCAATCCATATCGAAAGGTAACCCTATTATGTTGGAACTCTTGGTAGAGTTGATCAATGCCTTCAACAATCAAGTAGCAGCTGGACACTTTACCATACTCTTGAGCTTGCTCTTCCGAGTCTGTCTTCCAAAAGTGGAGAACAATGTCGTCTCGTTCCAGAATAGCGATGCCGTGCTCTGTTAGCAAGGCCGCGCAAGAGAACCCAAGGGACTCGTAGAAGTTTTTCGTTAACATCAGGTCAAAGCTAGGAAGCTGCGGGATCGCATTTGAGATTTTCATAATACTCCTTCGATAGGAATCACGCCGTTGTCGATAGATCCTGTGCGGTAGTGCCTTAAGATGGAACAAGTTGGATAATCTAGTCCTGGGGGGGCGCTCGAACGATACGATAGTGATGATTCGCCTCAAAGGGACCGTCATATACCTTATGATTTTTGTCAGGCCACTGCACTTCAATGGAATCGATAGCTTGAACACTTCCAAGGCCAAAATGTGCAAGGGCTGGCTCGAAACTCATATAACCTCCGCTTGCTTTGATTTCACGGATCTGAGCCATGTTGCTAGCTTTTGATCGGACAATAATCTTGGCACCGATACCAAAGCGATTCCCCACAGGGTCGGACAAGCTTATGGTAATGCTGTTGTTATTACCAGAAGAATTATTTTTGTAAACTTGAATGGGGCCCTCGGCGGAATTGCCGATCAAGTCCAAGTCGCCGTCGTTATCCATATCGACGGTTACAAAGGAGTAAAGTCCGAAGTCTGACACGACTCCTTGGGTGAATTGTTGTTGCTCAAACCTTTGACCATCGATGTTTTTCATCAGGACATTCCAACCGAAGTCATCAGTTCTTATGGTGCCATCAGATGTCATTATATCTTGCCAGCCGTCGTTATCGAGATCGACAATGCGGCTATTCCAGGTCCACCCACCTGGGTGTTCAAAACCTGGAACTGCTTTTAGAGTCTTAGTATCTGGGTCGAAGCTATAAAGCATGTTTCTATCATCTTGAGGAATGCTGCCGTACATATCCTTGCGCTCAAGCTTACGCACGCGAATTTTTAGGATCTCACAAATAGTCTCCAACCGTTCATCTTCTCCATAGTTTCCTTGGCAGCTTTTAGGATTCTCTTCAGTTGTGATCAGTGTCCACATCCTTTTCGTAAGGCATATGTCTTTTTCTATTCCTTCGAAACCCTTGCAACTTGTCGGCCGTTCATTTTTGTTCTTCTGAGTCATGATTTGAGTTCTATCGAGCCCTCTAATATAGTCTGTATCTCTGATCTTTTTGCAATGGGATCTAAATTCTGGATTTGCGATGGCATCGCATGTTTCCGATGTACCCTTGAATTTGCTATATTCTTCTACACTCCTGCCGTCAATGGGGCTTTGGCCCACAAAAGGTGCCATATACATGGTGCCCGTTACCAAAAAGTCTAGATTCAGATCGTTATTGATATCACCTGTGTCTGCGCCCATAGAGAAAAACGGAGTGTAGGGAATGAACTTGCTGCCCTTGACCTCTTTAAAACCAGAACCGGTGCCAAGAAGGATTTTGTCCCCCTCCATAAAGTCGTTTCCAAAGTAGATATCTAGGATACCATCGTTATTGATGTCAGAGATAAGAGTTGCCATAGTCTCGCCAGAGTTTGATTCAATGGGAGCTTCCCTAAATTTTAAGTCTTGATTAAAGACAATTGAATTGTGACGGCGAGAATCTACTACATAGAATCCCGTGACAACTCCAAGTGCGATATTACCGTTGACTATGTCGAGATAGCCATTTTTATCGAGATCAGAGAAGCCAGGGCTTAAAGTGATCACCCCATTGCGGTTCGGCACTGGAGTTAGCTTTCTGGTATCGAAGGTTCCATTTTGATTTAGGATAATGTGGTTACCTTGATTGAATGTACTAAAGAATATATCCAGCCAACCATCATTGTTTAAGTCAACAAAGGCCACTGCAAAGACAAGGAAGTCTTTAATAGCTGATTGATCGATGGGTTGGCGTTCAAAGTGCCCACCCATATTTTTGTAGAGGTGAAATCCTGAGTTAGAACCCAATATTAGGTCTTGCCAGCCATCTTTATCGTAGTCGCCACTGGCAGTTCCGCGACCGAACCAAAATGGGTCCGTGTAGTCTCGCAGTTCGTACATATAGCCTTTATCCAAGCCAATGTCATGTCCCTCTAGCCTTTGAAATCCAGTTGTATCATGATCTAATTTGGGAAAGAATTTGGCCTTGAGAATAGTGGCGTCTTGGCCGGAGCTTACCTCCATAAAGGCTATTTCCTTCTGCTCAGTAGGAGGTGACTTTGAAAAAAAGTGATTCGTTGAGATTGATAGTATGACAACGACACCAGTTGCAACAAGTATGAGTAGGTTCTTTGTTGTGTTCATAGGCAGCTATAATCTCATTTAATTAAAAACCAATCGATCAGGCAGCTTGCCTGCTTCGTACAAGGATCGGTAAGTGTTAGGAGAAATTCGAGTAACTGATCCACATGCTTCTCGTTGATAGGCTGTGACTTTAGTTTACTTTTGCCGTTAGCTTGTAGGTGGTTCAGTTGCTTGAGGGCTTCTTTAGTATTCTTCTTGGCGTTAGAGTTCTGAATCTTCATATCGAGCTGCTTGAGGCTATAATCGTATTTCAATAGAGCTTGCTGTGGATTGATCATGTGTCTGATGGTTGATCGCAAGGACTTATAGGCACCTGCATGGCCATAGGGCGTCGTAACTTCAACATTGAGCAGTGTTGGTGTACGGAATGCGAATTTATGAACGGGATCACCGCTTAGAATAAATCGACCGAAGTCATTATCTTCATGTTCGCCATCATCCTTTCCACGACCGATTTGAGGCATGGCTGTCACATGAAATGATTCATCTGTGAAAAAGTCTCCTGAATGACACGCGGCGCATCCATAACCTCCCTGCGAAGGGGATTGAAAGAATAGGAGTGCGCCCTTCTTTGCGTCTTCTGACAGAGCAGACAAGTCGCCGTTCACATAGTCTTTCCAAGGATTATCGACAAAAACCTGACTCGCCTCATAGGCGGCAATAGCAGTTACGATGTTTTCAAAGGTAATGATCTCTTTTCCTGCCTTCGGCTTTTCAAATGCTTTTCGGAAGTCCTCAAGCCATTGCTTGGGATTATCGGCGAACCGTTTTGCTAAGGTTCTCCTCAGTAGGCCGTTATCTTCGCCATCCAGAAAGAATCCCCGCATCTCTTCGTTTGAGGTAACAGGAAACGCGGCCTGTGCCTCCAAGAGGTTTTTTGCTCGAATACGCGACATGCCCATAGATGTGTCTGGAGTCCGCATGGTGGTGTGATCAAGTCCGTTCTTCCCAGGAGCCGCACCAAGCGCTTCTACCCGGCAATCCCAAAACATACATCGACTATAAAAAACGGTATTGAACGTTGAAAGTGAATTGCGGGGTACATTTGGGCCGCCATCGAACTCAGGTGACTTCGGTGACTGCTCGCGCCCAGGGCCAATCTTATCAGGATCTATGGCATCGATACCTACGGGTAGAGGAAGCTTGTCGCTACCGCCTAGAACGGGATGGTGGCATGTAACGCAGGCGATATCGTTGTTGCCAGAAAGTGTGGGCGAGAAGAACAGCCTTTTCCCCAGTTGCGCCATAGGGGATTTGATATCGACCTTCGGAATGGCCAGTTGGGGCTCGCCTTTTAGCTGGTGAAAGTCGATTAGTTTTTTTAGTGTAAGGTCAAGATTTGACTGGGAAGCTTCAGCTAACGATAAGACTGGAGCCGAGAAGCTCCCTGCTATTACGATAGATCTAAGAAAATATTGGTAAATAGTCACGCTGCCTCGTCAATCCTGAAATGCCAGTGAGCTCAAAGTCCTCAGGCGTTACTTTGTTTCAAGCCGAAAGAATCCTGATGACTGGTGGTTCAGTTCACTGAGGGTATCGGCTTAGCGGTCTAAAAGATTAGTTCTTGAGGAGAATGTTCGGAACTCAATTAACGTTTTGACGGACTTAGTGGTCGAAAGTAAAGATTCGTTGCCCACGAGAATAGGGTCACTAGATGTGTTAATTTGGCGTTCAAAGGGATGTTAGCCGATATAGCTTAGTTTCCTCTTGAATTGAAGCGCTCGTAATGCTTAACTCGCGATCAATAAGGGTGCTCAGAGTGAACATTAAATTTCGGATATATGATGTTAATCGATGATGTAATTCGAAAACTTCAAAGCTATTTTGATTCTGGCAGAAATCGAAACATGGCGACACTGGTGAGGAAGACTCCTGGTGTGAGCTATTCTACAATCAGGCGTTTAATGCAGCGGGAAGTGACGGACCCTTCGATAGAAAACACAGTAGTTCCGCTACTTTCTAACTTCATGACGCCTAGTGAGATCGTCGCACTCATCGCTCCCTACAAACCAGAATGGTCGGCGTCCTACAATGCTACTATTGAGAGTGATAGAGTCGTTGCTCCAACGAACCCTGAATTTGACCACGTGGATTTTTTTATCATGGGCTTAGGGTCCCACGAGAATGGTACCACAAGAGAAACCATTGCCAGGCGTTACGGAGAGGTTTTGGGTCTCGGTCGGCTTGAATACCTACTGGAAGAGGGCTTTCTCATGGAGCGGGGAGGCCGTATATTCTCTAGAGATAGACGTACAACTGGTGCATCGCCCCGTGAGGCAATCAAGCGGATTGAAGCGAGCGCAAAATGGTTCGACGCGACGAACATTGGCAAAGGGGCTGCATTTTTCAATCAGCTTGAATACCAAAGTCAGGACGAATATGATAAGACACATAAAGCTTTAAGCCGCTTAGTTAAAGAGCTGAAAGTAATTAGAGAAAACTCAGTAGGTCCAAAGGACAGGTTGGCTAACATATCAATCCTGTTGAACTATGACGATCGGAAAGAGGACTAGGTATGAAAAAGTTTCTAATGTGCTTTATTTTTATCGGAAGTACAGCGTTCGCTGGGCATGTTACAGGTGGAGGTTGGGCGCGTCAAATAGAAATTTCGGAAGACGACTATCTCCGCACGAAACTTCGCTTGTCTGTATCTGACCAAGAGTCTGTCGACTTACTCCTAAAAGACCGACTGGGTCAAGTTTCTGATGTCTATCAGGTCAAGACCTTAGACCGTGAAATTGTCACTCTTGATGAAAAAACACTGATTCTTGAAAAGAAGTAACGAGGCTTATAAAAATTTCTAAATAAATCATCTACGTTAAAGAGAGGCTTTGGCCTCTCTTTTGTTGCTTGCCGCAGTCCCCTCAAGCTCTATGGGAGCGAATACTGATGGAAGTATCAACCTTTTGATCGTGAGTTGCCATGTTTAAAAAGTATATCGGCGATTCCTGGGCTCGCCATGGACAGGACCCTCATGGGGTTGCTGAGAGATTAATTCACGGCGTATCGCTCATCAAATCGGAACAAGACCTGATAGCACTCCTAAAAATCTCATATCATGTGACTATCTCCCACCTTAAAGACCTTTCACAGTTTGAAGCTGTTCTTGAGAGCCTTCAGTCTCATTCCGAGGAGCATCCAGATCTGAGGGTTGCAGAGCTATCGGCTAAGTTCTCCGAGGCAGCTAGCTTGAACATGAGACCTGCAGAAGAGCAATCTCAAAAGTCAACAGCTTATAAAGTGTCGTCTTATGCTTTGGCTTCAGCATCTTTTGCTCATCAGGGAAACTGGGACGAAGCGAAGAAACACCTTGAACTTGCGAAAAAATATGTTGATGACGGAAACGCTGAATCTGAAGGTCTTCGAGACCTTGCAGTTTCGTCAAACAATATAGCCCTTGATGTCGAGAGCGAGACCTCAATTCCTGACCCAACTGCTACTGCTCTCATGATCGACGCCGCTCTCACAGCACGAAAATACTGGGAAATGATCGGGTCTTGGCTTGAAGTTGAGCGTGCAGAATACCGACTTTCTGCGAGTTATCTCAAGGCTCAAAATCTAGATCTGGCACGACAAGCTGCAAGAAACGGCATTTCAATTTGTGAAAATAATGGCACTGATCCTCTAGAGCTATTCTTCGCTTACGAAGCATTAGCAAAAGTCGAAAACACGGCGCAGCAGCTTAGCGCTTATGCTGAAGCGGTGACTCGGATGGAGGAGATGTTTGAGTTGATCGGGCCAGATAATCAGCCATGGTGCCAGTCAATTCTAGAGTCTATCAAAGAGTTAGGATAGATTAAAAAACGTTGACTTTGGAAAGAGGAGAAAGAAGACCTAGTTTCGTCTCTATATTGAAAATTGGTCTTCTTATCTAAACTACAATCAAGTTTAGAACGTAAAGTCTAAACCTGCTAGGTACCTCATTTTTTCTTGTTGATAGTCGAATGGGTTGTTGCCACCTTTTGCAAGAAATACTTCTTCATCCAAAATGTTCTTTCCAGAAAGCACCAATTTTCCACTTTTTGTGATGTTATAGCTTGCTTTAAAGTCAATTGTTGTACTGGCATCAACGGACTCTGATCTTAGGTCGTTTGGCACATCAGAGGGTTTCCGTTTTGTTTCTCCAAGGTAGTTAACTTGAGAGGCGAGGGATACCTTCGCAAATGAGTAGTGACCCCCTAAGGTAGCAGAACTAGCCGGTACCCAAGTAATGTCGTCAGGTGCTGCTGTCGTACCTGGGTCATCAGTTGTCTCGTCCACTCTAATATTATGGCTAGCCGTAAAAAACATGCCATGATTCATTCCATAGAGGTGGTATGCTAGTTCAACACCTTGTGTTTTCGCCGACCAGATATTTGTGGAAAGGTTTGGTTGGGCTGCATCGGGCGAGGCATAGGCAATCTGGTCTTTGAAATCAGTCTGATGAAGGTTCAAAATGAACTTTGACTTTTTAAACTGGTATTCGAAACTAAGTTCAGCTGAATCAACAGTTTCAGAAGATAGTTGTTCAATATTCGAAGCAAGGGTCCAGGTGTTATAGCCCGCTAATTCTGAAGGACTTGGTGTCCTGAATGCCGAGCCAGCCATCAGTTTTACGACAGCATTCTCGCTCGGAGTCATCACGATAGCTAGTCGCGGAGACACCTTTTCAAAGGATTTATTCTTCATGGTGTCTCTTGAAACTGCGAGATCGCGATATTTAAACGACAATTGATCGAATCGTACGCCAGCTGTCACGGTTATCATATCGGCGAGTTTTTCTGATACATACTGGGCAAAAATCGCGGAATTGTAGAGAGGTTGATCCTCGATGTATTCCAACCAAGCGCCTAAATCCTTGGTTTCACCGCTGGGAGTATTGCCGGTGTTCGGGTCGTTGATGTCATCCAGGTTTGAATAGTGCTCCTGGTCGCCACTATAGAGAAACACGGTCTCTTCGAGGCCTAAAAGCCAGGACGACCCATTGCCTAGATCACCAGTGAACTGGGCTCTTAGGAAAAGGTCGTCGGCATGAGAATTTAGGTACTCCCACATTCCCGATGCATAGAAAGAATCAGGATCTAGCCCAGTTGATGCCGCTGGCCAGTAGTTCATATTCCAATCTACTTCATGACGTTGGAACCTTCCGACAAACTCATAGTCGATGCCATCAGATGATGTGTTGTACTTTAATGATGCAATTGAACGACTCTCTTTCATGGCTTCTTCCTGCTCGGGAATGATGAAGAACCAGCCATGCCCGGTTTGAAAGCTCCAATCCTGCCGATGGACTTGAAATTCCAAACCGTTGTCAGCAGTGAATTTAGAGAAGAAATAGCTTGAACTACGGGCATCTTGAACCTTGCGCTTTTGATTCGCAAATCCATCATAGGATTCGAAGTCCACTCCATCAGTTTCGGACTGAGAGAACGACACTACCGTATCAACACCATCACCATCAATCGCTGAAATCATATCAAACGTTGTCGTGTTGCGATTTCCTAGTCGAAACTTGGTGGTTGTCTTATTTGCAAAGTCCTTAGCTTCTATGGATTTGATTCCGATGACTCCATTCATGGCATAGCTTCCATAGAGCGCTGATCCTGTTCCACGAATGACTTCCATTTGATTTAGGAAGATGAGAGGGGTGTTATCCCAGGTATATGCGCTACCATAGATATTATCATTATGGGGGATTCCATCTATAAGGATTAAATAGTGATTGTTGTTCCAACCTTCAAAAATACCACGAGTCGAGATAGAGCGACGATCATAGTCTTGGCTGGGAACCATGCCTGGTAAGCTGTACAAGGCTTCGTTGATGGTGCGACGCTCGTAGAGTTCGATATCATTTCTTGTGATCACCGACATTGTCGCAGGGGCTTCAGAGCTTGGGACTGCTGTTTTTGATGCTGTCGTGACTTCTAGATTCAAGATATCCGAAAGCGTCATTTCCTGAGCAAGAGACACCTGGGTCAATAATAGAGTACCTAGCGTGAGGTTTAACTTTCTCATCGTTTATCCTTCATCCATATTTGGCATTGGTGGATATTACACCGTACTGACCCTAGCTTTGGCAAGTGATTTATGCTTGTCACGATTTCCAGCGTATAGATAAAATTCCTATTCCTGGCAAAAAAAACTGCTCTAGTCTTTGTCTAGCTTGTGATTCAAACTCTGTCTTCTCATGGAGCGAAAAAGTAAATTTGATATCAATTAATCCTGATGGTCTCCTATGATATTCGTTTTCGGTTAAGTCAAGAATTATCTATTGGCAGAAATATTTTCATAGGTTTTGATAATCATTGATGGCTTGAAGCCCTATTTCTTTCGCGAGATATAGAAATTGGCTCCACTTCGATTGAAGGTTACTACATGAAGTTCCTATATATGTTCCTGATACTCAAAACACTTGGCTGTGTGACCACACCTAAGAATATTGGAAATGATCCATTGAGTTGGAAAGGCTCTACTAGCAGTGATTTGATAGGGGGACTCGCGCTTCATCAGTGTTTTAGCTACCAGAACAAAATATTGGTTTTCGGTGGGGTCCGAGATGATATTGATCATGACCCTTATAATAACAAGGCGTTTCTGTTCGATTTAAAAAGCGAGGAGTGGATAGTCATAAGACCAATGACCGAAAGACTATCTCAGCAAAGACTGGGAGGAGGACAAGCAGGAATAGTTGCGGCTGGTGGAATTACGAACCGAAAATACATGTCGAGAAATACTTACTTGCTGGACCCGGAGAATCTAGCCTGGATAGAAGCTTCATATCCTGAGTTGGATCCGAGAGTTCGCCATTCGATGGTCTATACAGAGGGCCATTTGGTGGTCATTATTGGAGGAGAAAATCACAAGAAAGAAAGATTAAATTGGGGCGTCTACGATTTGATAAGAAAGAAGGTAAAGGTGTTACCAACCCCAAAGGCTGGTGGTAAGTTGGTTTCGCATGTTGCAGAACCTATGGGTCGAAATGTGTTTGTTTGGGGTGGTTTTCAGAACAATAAAAGGTCTAACGATGGCTTTATCGTTTTTCCCGACAATAGTACTTGGGAGAAAGTAGCGCCCTCACCACTATCGCCACGATCAAATGCTAGATCAGTTTCCTTTGGTAATCAAAAGGTTTTGATATGGGGAGGAGCAAATCCCGAGAGGGACTCTAACTCGGGAGCAATATATGATGGGTTGACCAACTCATGGCGATCGGTTCCATCGATTCCTGATAAACGCTACTCCGTAATAAAAAATCCGTCATTGACTCTAGTTGACGAAACATCAGTGCTCTTATGGGGTGGACGTTTTGAGACTCATGAGTTTTCAAATGATGGCTGGATTCTCGATCTAAGACTCCTCAGATGGAAGAGATTTCCTCAAAAAGGAGTTCCTGAAGGAAGGATGCATCATTGCATGCTGAAACATGGAAACGCTTTGTTTCTATTCGGGGGGATCGGTGGAGAACCATCTGCTCTAAAGCACTTTCGAGTACCCTATGTTCTAGATTTCGACACGTCAGAGCTTGAATTGCAGTCCCTCGCAGAATAACTGCCAGGGATCTGTGGAACTACTTAACTTTAGGAGTAGGGTTTGCAATCACACACTCGCTATCCTCGTTTAATTCAGTACCTTCGCCGCAAACAACAGGCTCACTTTTAGCAACGCAAACACCATCGACTAGCTCAGTGCTTTCGGTGTCACAAGAAACTTCTTCTACAAGTGAAACACAAACCCCACCGACTAACTCGGTACTATCTGCATCACAGGAAATTGTAGGCTTTTCTTCAGATACTTCAGCAACACACTTATTTTCAACAAGCTTAACACCATCTTCGTTGTTGCATGAAACTACAGTGACAGGCTTTACGATGCATACACCCTCAACTAGATTCGCGCCTTCACCGCAAACAGTCACTTCTTTTTCAACCTCAGTTGGAACGTACACTGTCTTGCTTCCTTTCTGGCCACAAGCACCAGCTAACAAGATACTGACTGTAAGAAATGTTGGTAATGAAATTTTCATGATTTGACTTCCTTAAATTATATACTCAATGATCCCGATATTGGGGTTGCGATCTTGGTTAAAACGCAAAGAACTTCGGATTCGGCATTTGTAAGATAGAGCAGGGGGATTTGTCTCTTTTCAATAACTTTTCTAACAACCGTAGGTAGGGAGAGACATTTGGTAGAAACTTATTGCACCACTTTGGCTCAAAAAAGGATGTTTATATGAATTTTGTAGTCATCTCTCAGAAGTCATCCTTGAGAATTCAAGGTTCTCAATGGGTTAAAAACACACCAGTGTCAAAGGGAAAGGCATTGATAGGCTAATCTCAGTGATCAGATTTGTTCCTTATCTTTACTATGTGCCTGCAGGACCTTGGCAATAAAACTCGATTTGGCCCTGCGATAAGTGGAAACGTCGCTTCCGCTGTGGTCTAATTTTAGTGAGTTGTATTCATGAAGGAGCTTGGGATGCTGTCTTAAAGCATCTCTAAACGAGACAAAGAAGTCGAATTCTGAGCCTAGGCTTACTAGTTGAATAGCCACATCACTTAGAGTGTTATGTTCTAGCATACAGAGGTCAGACGTTCTTAAGGTGTCTTCTTTAATTCTAAAATCAAGTTCTTGAATAGCTGCAAGTGACCTATTAAAGCTACCTGGGTCCACACCTACAAAGATGTCTAAATCACCTTTTGAAATCGCTCCAAGGATCGACGATGAACCGATATGCTCGACCTTCGCAGAAGGCAGCACTAGCTCTATTTCTACTTTGAGCTTGCTAAACAGGAGGTGGTTTTTTGCAGAATACTCATCATAATTCATAAATACCATAATATGTTTCCGGTGGTTAGGGGGACTCTCTATTGGCAAGAGACACCTTGTACATTGCAGGTCCATGCATCCTCTGGATCAGTGACTATCCTATATTCGTTCCGATTCATACTCGATTAATCAGAAGAACCCATGGCTCAAAGGTCAATATTCCGTCCTTGAGATGAAAGATCGTAAGCAATTTTTGCACCTAGGCAAATAAACTTAATGATTAATCAGGGTTAAGTAAAATCACGGTATATCAAAAAGGTATTGCAATAAGGCGCGTTATTGCGACTCCTAACTGCTCAAATGTTATTTATTTTGGAGTATCTTGTAATGGAAACAAAAATCATTTTTGGTCTCGTGCTTTTAACTGCTCAGGCCTGCACCGGAGGAAAGTCCGGGGGAAGTCAACCAGTATCAGCGCCCGCGCCAGAGCCAGCGCCAGCACCAACAGAAGAGCTTAAAGACCTTCAGCAGCAGCTTGAAGATAAAAAGTCTGAAATCGATGAGCTGCAGAGTAGTCTCGAAGACAAGAAATCGACTCTTGAGGAAAATGCGAGAAAAATTGCTGAATTGGAACAGCAATTGACCGAGTCAGGTACTTCAAGAACTAATCTTGAAACTCAGATTCAAGAGCTAGAGACAACAAATAAGACGCTAGAGAAAGAGGTATCAGACCTAAATGCTAAGGTTGAACAACTCAATACCGAGGTGGAATCCCTAAATGCTGCAGTCATTACAAAAGAAGCAGCTATCGAAAAGTTAAAACTGGACCTGGAAAAGGCTGAAAGTGATGCAAGCGCGGTGCAGATTGAACTGGAAGAAGCCAAGCAAGAACTAGAACAAGCGAGACAAGACTTAGCAAATAGCGAACGGGCTCAAGCGATTCAAGAGCTAGAGGATAGGATTGCTCAACTCGAAGAAAAGTTGAACTCTGAGAAGGAAAAATCTAGGCTACTAAGCGAAGAGCTAGATCAAAAAAAGGCTGAAATTTCGGACTTAAAAACCAATTTGGCTGCAGTTGAAAGCCAACTTAATAGCGCTAGCAATGGTCGTGATGAACTCCTAAAAACAATCAATAATCAGAAAAAAGAAATTGAGAAATACAAAGACTTCACAGTTAAACTAGCATTAGATGCTCTAGGAAAGGAAAAGTTCTTTGTTGTTCAGGACTCTATTCTAACAAAGAATTTTAGTCTCGATGAGGGGCAATCTTGCTCTCTAATTCTAGCCTTCGATGATCAAGCGCTACGTTACGATGGAGTAGGGGTGAGTGGCTTCAATCTGTCTCCATATTCCCTTGGCTATCAAAAGGTTTCAGTGTGCAGAGACTCCGAAGGGCTTAGTGTTCAGAAAGAAAAGGGAGTCGTTGTTAAGGGCTATCCTACAAATAGTACACAAGGTGCGCAGTTGATCTCTAAGAGAATTGACTCAAGTTGTGACGATGAATCCGGAAGTGTGTTTGCATCAAACTTGCAACTTATGTATCCCTATTCGGCTGCTATCGACGCACTGGAAACAATCGGTCTCATGATGCCAAGGGGAATTTCATTAGAATACAATATGGGTTCGTCAACACCCAATGTTTTCGCTGAAAGCTGCGAGAAATTTCTGGGCAATCCATTTTCCGAGAACAATGAGCTTGTCAAAACTGCATGTGAAGTTGTCTTGCTTGGCAGCGTAGAAGGTTTGAAGACGGGTTGTCATAAAGAGGTTCAGGAATCCGGCAAGTACAAAATTGTTTTTGAAACAGTTGACTAGACTAATAAATACTAATAGGAAACTACAATGAAATATATAAACGCAACAGCAATAGCAATTCTTCTAGCATCATGTGGAGAACCACAATCGACAACAGACTCTCAGCTAGATGCAGAATGGAACTCTAGGAACAATCCAGAACTTATTTCTGGAGACTACGATTCAAAATTCGAAGATCTCGAACTCAGTGGTAAAGTTGATAACTTGCCTTGGTCAGACGATTACTGGCCAACTTACAAAGGTGGACTTAGCTATCGATGGAATGATCGTTTCGCTGAACAGATTGGCTACGAAACAATTGATGAGGAGAATGCCAGAGATCTAACTAAGGTCGAGATCGCAAGACTTTCTCCTGCTGAAAAGTACGATCTGTTTGTCGGCTACTACGACTTCCCAACTGTCAAGTCAGAACGCAAGCGAACAAACGTCCTGAAAACAATAGCTGGATCAGATGAGTTTGATCCTGACTATAAGATCCCTACCTGGGAAGGACTATGCCACGGCTGGGCTCCAGCATCGATGAATTTCAAGGAGCCTCGTTCTGTTACACTCAAAGGAGCAAACGGCCTTGATGTTTCTTTCGGATCGTCGGACATCAAAGCCTTGCTTACCTACTACCAGCAGTACAAAGGTAATCGCTCAACGAAAACCTATTTCATGGCAGATCGTTGCTATGATAGCTTCAAGGAACTAAAAGAAAAGTTGGATGCTGGCGAGATCACCAAGGAAGAATTCGATGCTAAGCGAGAGTCTTCTAGCTGTGAAGATACTAATGCCGGAGCCTTCCATATCGTTCTTACCAACGAAATCGGTAAGAAGAAAGAAAGCTTTCTTGTAGATATTACAAGAGATGCTGAAGTGTGGAACCAAGCAGTAAACTCTTATAGTTCTGTAGTTGTTGGCGAGTCAGATAAAGTTACGGAAGGTGCTGCACCAGGTACAGTAAAGGAAGTTCACATTAAGACGAAGATGGTCTATACCGTCGAAGTTAGCCCCCGTTGGTCGATTGTGCGAACTGCAGAGAATGTAGGACGTTATGAGTATATTCTAGAGATCAACAGCGATGGCAAGATCATTGGTGGTCGTTGGATTAGTGAAGATAGGCCAGACTTCCTATGGCGAGAAACGACTCCAGAATTCAGAGGCTACTTTGCTGCTCTTCAGCACATCTATAGCCAGTCAATCAAGTAAGATGAAGGTGGGGCTTCCCACCTTTTTCTGTCTCGTTCGAGATACCCAAAACAAATTTCGGCTGAGGATGCTTTACTTAAAGTCAACATTCTCGGCTATTTGGCCCACCTCCTTTTCATACCTTTCCCCTCTCAATTTGATCTTAGGTCATATGATTTCCGCAGAAATGGTCGAGGCTTTAGTACTTTAGTAGAGTCTAGTGTCAAGCTACAGTATGCGACAATGCCAAGGTTTGACAGTAATCTCTGAGCAACACCCTAGCATAAAAAAGAAAGATCAAGGTCCATCAATTGCATCTAGAGATTGTTCACACACGATAAGGAGTTTACTACGGTGACGAATCTTGCTGCATTTCTTACTCTTGGTATTATTTTACATATGTCAACTGCCTGTATCACACCAACAAAGATAGAAAAGATTCCAAGAAAGAGCACCCAATACAGCTCAAAGGAAAAGGACCTTATATGGGACCGGTATGGCATTGCTAGCTACACTGAAATTACAGTCTATAACTCGATTGGCGAGGGAATTGATACGCGTAGATTCAAGCCTATCATCAAATACGTTTCGCCGAAAGCCTACTCTGAAGTAAAAATGTTAAAGCAAAGAAATATGATTGCTGACGCCTTAGCTACCACTCTAGTAATCTCATCATTTGCGACTCAACATGAAAAGACCAAGCAGGATATTTTATTGCTAGGTGTCGGAGGGTGGTATCTAAATTATGGCTATAATAGGTTTGTCGTCTATCCAAATATTAAACATCAATACAATAGTAGTTTGAACCGGGCCTATGGCTTGGGGGTTGAGATAGATTTTGACTGAAGATAATCTAAGTATGGTCGATTGCAAAAGGGCTAAAAACGCAATGATTCGAATGCTCACATTGGAGGGATTGAATGTGTGTATTTTTATGGGGCTCTCAGTAGCAGGAGAAATACGAACTACTACTGAGATTTCTTGGTACGGTGGTTGCCTTAGTTGCGAATATGATCGTAGTAAGAATCAAATCCATCTGTTGCGTGAGATATAGTAGTTAGAAGGCTTCTGTAGGTTGCACCAAAGTATCGATCACGTAGCTCGAGGTCAAATTCAAGAGCATCGAGGCGCCTGCTGTAAGCCTGCCTTCTAGCTTTGTTACGACTATCCCTCACTGCAGAGCAGCCGCTCTTTGATCCAAAATTCCAACAGTAGCGATTTCTCTTTTTCTCACCGGTTATTTTTCTTGTAGGGTTAGAGTATATTGGTGTTTCCCGATCTAGGACCCACCCTATATTTTGCTGGTAATTTTGAACCATCTGCACCATTCTGCTATAGCTTAGGCCTAGGCGATTCTGAAATACAGATTTGATTTGACCTTTGAGATCTTCTTCAGAAAGAACTTGTGTCTGCTCGTTTTGTTCGATTTTGGCTTTTGCCCATAGTGTTAATAGGGAAAGTCTGTTGGCAACGAGGGCCTCCATTGTGTCAGCTAGAAGAAAACCATGGGCAATCGCATTGTCTTCAGCAGATGCGAGGTCTCCTGCATCGGAGAGAGCATGTTCCACTACAAAGTTTAAACAGGCGCTATCCCGGCCAATTGCGCACTGTTGATTATAGTCTTGCATAATTGAGCGCGCTCGGTTGATCGTTTCTTGAATGTTTCTGCGCTCCTGGCTTACCACAACTTCTTGTGCTATGACTCTGGCCTCCTCGGCCGAGATTCCAAGCTGTTCCTGACAAGCTTTGTTGCCCCACATATCTGCTAATGGCCTAATAACAGCTTGCGATACATTAACGGCAGTACTTACTGTTCCAATAATTGCTGCGACATCTAAAACCTCATCGACAACCTGTTTACTATTGCAATTTGCATAAGATGTGGCTGCCATTCCAAGGCCGATGACTGCTCCTACAAGGGCATTACCAATGCGAGTTCTCATTTAGTTCTCCTGAAAATTGAATGATCTGATATCAGTTAGTCCGGTAAAGACCTGCTGAAACACACAGAAAGTTGCCATTGGGCTTACGAGAAAACTATGGGCTATTTGGAAAGAGAGAATTTCTGATTGGAGGGTTCTGGCTTAATATCCACTATCATATTGATTTCATTTGTCTTGATTCAATTCGATTTCAACTAAAATGACGATTGATTTAGGGAGCAATGCCAACGGTTTAGGCTGAAAACGTTCTAAGGCTTGAGAGTAGAATGGAGTTTAGCAAACTAGCAGAAACATTTAGACGGAATGGAAGCTATCACTGGCCAACCCTAGTCGGTGGTGCAATTTAGTGGCCGCTTCTGGATGGTAAGCCTATTCAAATGATTGATTGATTGATTGATTGATTGATTGATTGATTGATTGATCTCAGGATCTCATTCTTTGGAACTTGGAGTACTTTCCATCCCACAACCTTTCAATGCAGCTTGAAAAGGAACTTAAACAGCAAAGGCGTCAAAGTGGATATAGAAACATAGGGTAAGTGCAATAAATTCACTCGATAATTGTCTACCGTTGGGTAAACGCAACTTTGAAGAGTGAACTTATGAAGCTCCAAACTATCGTGATACTACCATTGGCTGTTATGACGTTCTCATGTAATGAGAAAAATGAAAGGTCAATGGATACACCCGGTGTCAATATCGTCGCTCCACCTTCAGTACCTCCCGAATCATTGACTCTTGATCTCTACCGGTTTCCTGATGCTAGCTATTACTACAGTGATGACTTGGAAACTTGGCAGTCGATTGCATTTGAAGACTGTGAGAATTTGAAGTCTCGGCAACACAATTTCTACAGATGCGATGTCTCACTACCCAGTAATGACAGTTTTGCAGTAGCTATGGATTGTGGAGACTCCAAGACAGTAAGCTATGAAAAATTTACTGATAGTATCTATAGTGTTCCTTTCTGTCCAGTGGGTCTGAAAGAAAGATTCGCACATTATCGGGTCAATCTTAAGAATGGTGATAGCTCTAAAACTTGTATGCTTTCAGGAGATGGTGACATTCCGTTAGATCAACCCTCAATAGCAAGCTGTGATCGTGAACAATTGTCAGTGAATGCCACAAGTGAGAGTGGGCACCTCCTACTTACAGAGCGGGGTGAATCTGGTAAGATTACTGACATTCACTACCTCGACATGGATAGCTTTGAATATAGGAATAACGTCTATATCAGGGATTTCGATTTGGATATGGAAGGGCTTACTCCTGAGTATGTAGATCTGAAGATAAGCAATCCATCTGGTATTGCAGCAGCCTGGACGGAATCAGATCATAATCGAAGACTGATGACGGATTATAATCTTTTTGAAGATCAAGTTTCATTAGCGATTCTCCCTGATTCGTCGCAGTCTATTGTGAAAGCAGAGTGGCAGACAAGACCACCTAGCGGCGTACGAGTCTTTCCACTACTCACCGTCTTTGGTGAATTAAAAGGTGGTTCCCGTCTGCAGGCAGAAATTCCAGAAGAAGCTAGGCAGCTGGATAACTCAGAGTTGACTCAGGAGGGAAACCAGCTAATTCTTACAGGTAGTCTTAATACTTGGCATAATCACTCGCTTACCATAGCGGAAACAGGCCGCCGAGATCTCATTCTTTGGAAAACAAATATTTTCGAAAATCAGGATGAAATTGTCTTTAATCTACCATTTGAAATCGATCTGGGGAAGCGCGACTTGACTCATAGCATCATGAAGGAAGTAAAGAAAGGCTCGTTGATATATCGGTGGGAGCTACCAATTTATATCTCCAAACCCTAACTTAAAGTTTACAAGTACGACCTTCTATGAGGAATTTTTATGTTTAATCCAGACCGGCATGAAGCACTCAATGCAAGTGAATTTAATCCAGAAAAAATCAGGCAGTGTATTCATGATATCTGCAGTTTCGCCATCGAGAATCGAAAAAGTTCCTATCTTTGGGAATCTCAGGAAGATGAAAATCCGCGAATTCCTTTAAACAAAACGCTCTACTTTGGTGCCTCGGGCAGTATCTTATCCCTAGCGAGACTGAGTCAACGGCATGACTTTAAGCTCCCTTGGAGTGTTGCCGATGCCATAGAGAACGTTTGGAAAAGCTTTGACGAAGATCCCGATTTTATTGTCGAGGGTGTGTTATCAGCCGGTTCAGACGATCCTCAGCTCGGGAAGGCGACGCCGTCGTACTTTTTGGGGTCGGTGGGAGTGCTCCTCGCGCGATACGTTTATAGTTCAGCAACGCGCGAGCAAACTCAGGTGATGTTGGAAGAAGAATTGCGAAGCAACCTCAAAAATCCAACCCTAGAACCACTATGGGCAGGGAGTGGCACTGTTATCGCTGCTTGTTTTATGTGGTCATTGACCAAAGGTGAAGTATGGAAGATGTTGATTCAAGACCATTTCAATTTCTATTGGGCTGAACTGGAATCGTATGCTTCCATGAAAGTTTGGAACCAAAAGCTGTATGAAAGTAGCTTTTACATGACAGGTGCTGGTCACGGTTTTGTTGGAAATCTATTCCCATTTTTTAAGGCATTTGATGCCCTCGATCAACCTTCTCAAGATCTCTTGCTGCAAGAAGGATTGCAGACAATTTTAAATACAGCGACCGTCAATGGTGATAAGGCCAATTGGGTAAGCGACCTACAGAAACCTAAGCCAGGAAAAGATCCCTATTTGGTTCAATGGTGCCATGGCTCCCCCGGTTTTATTGTTTCTCTAGATCCACTGCCGGTGGGCATACGACCAGATATAGATGAGTTGCTTGTGAAGGCCGGTAATCTAGTTTGGGAAGCAGGGCCTTTAAAGAAGAAAGCTGCGCTTTGTCATGGGACTGATGGGAATGGCTATGCATTCTTAAAAATGTATCGCCGCACAAATGATTCAGTTTGGCTTTCTAGAGCTAGGCAGTTTGCAATGCATGCTATGAGCCAACGGAGCATGCGAAGTTCTACTTGGAACGGTGACTTAGGTTTGGCGCTCTACTTGGATGCGTGCTTGCAAGAAGATGCAGATTTTCCCTTCCTAGACTGGATTTAGTTTTGAATTAGCCAGAGCACTTGAATAGTGCTCTTTGTGAAAAATCTTCCTAATTTATTGAGGATTTTGAACAGGTCTCGCTTGACCTGTTCTAGGGTCTCTACTTTGCTACTTTGACACAATGTTCATGTATGGAATTCCCCAAAAAATGCGGACAAATGTTTACTGAACAGCGCAGTTTATTTCAAATTGCATGGGGCTAAGATAGCCTAATGCTGAATGTTTTC
>NZ_FWZT01000039.1 GCF_900177345.1 Pseudobacteriovorax antillogorgiicola | reverse complement strand
GCTCATCCGTGAGCTCAAAACGACCAGCCAAGGTGTGTCTCCTAGAAGTTTCGAGGATCATACACCATTTTTAGGTATTCGTCAGACAGAACCTAGTATTTCATACGTCTAGCTTTAATCACTATCAGGGTGGAACATGGTATCCCTTGGTAATCGCAAAGACCGAGGTTTTTGAGCAAACGAAAGTCATCAATCAGATTGGCAATCTAACGCTAACCGGTGGTATTTTGATCATGGGTCTATTCTTTCTACCCGCAAAGCTGCTCGCAAGCATATCCGATGTAAGTGGGCTTTGCTCTATGTTGAGCGGTGGCTTAGAACTCCAATGCAAACGTCTAACGGTGCGCTTACAGACAGGGTGAAAGGGACACCTCAAGGTGGAGTTATCTCTCCAATTTTGAGTAACCTCTGCATGCATTACTGTTTTGACTATTGGATGAAGAGGAACTTTTCAACTATTGAATGGTGTCGCTATGCAGACGATGGTTTAGCTCATTGTAAGACTGAGGCTCAAGCCCTCTATCTATTGGATAAGATTCGAGAGAGATTCACTGAGTGCGGAATCGAACTTCACGAAGACAAGACTAAGATTGTCTATTGTCGAGACCAGCTTCGCACGGGTAAGGCAGAAAACTATGAGTTTGATTTCCTTGGATTCAGGTTCAGAACAAGACAGGCAAGGAATTTAAAGGATAACAGGAGATTTAATACCTTTAGTCCAGCTCCAAGTCCGATTGCACTGAAACAGATCCGACATGTAATCAAATACCGCTGGAGACTTCAATCATGGATACACTACTCCTTAGATGACATAGCAAGAGCTTTCAATCCTATGATACAAGGGTGGATAAACTATTATTCGAAGTTCAACAGATCGTATTTTGTGCCAATTATCAAATACATAAATGATCGACTCAGAATCTGGTTTCAGAAGAAGTTTCCGAAACTCAGAGGAAAGAAAGGGAGAACCATTAAACTAATTCAACGCATAATCAAAGCAAAACCTAGATTATTTGCTCATTGGAGATGGATACCGATGTACTAACAGGAGCCGTATGAGCCGAGAGGCTCACGTACGGATCTGTGAGCAGTTTGAGGGGAAGTTCCTCTTACTGACTCGACATCCTACTGGTGAAAGTGAGTTTCAAATGGTGAATACCAGAAAAAAAGAAATGTTTGATGTGGCTTCCATTCAGTATATTGCTAGAAGCAACAGCGGGCTAGGTTGGCATGCCTACGGGATTACGCATCATTTTTGAATCAACTTAGACCTAGACAGTTCGGCCTGAGCGAATAATAAACTTTACTTATGATGCTGAAATGCTTATTAACTAGCTGCCTTTTATTCACGTTGCCAGTTCGGCATCAGTTAATTCGCCATTATGACTACTTAGAAGTGCCAGAAAAGCTGCAATAATATTCGCACTTCCTGGTCCAATTAATGAATGGAAGTCTTCTTCATAATTTAAAGGTAAAAATGATTGATTAACCGATTTTCTAGACTTGTGCTTTTTATGATGGTTGTTCCACTCATCTCAGCCTGTCTAACAACAAGAGATAGTTATCCTGGAATTGATCCCATCAAAGCAAATCACTTCTCTGAGCAAAAACGAGTCTATATTGGAAACACTCCGGAACTTACATCAGAGCAAAATGAAGTATTTAAGGAATCTCTTGGTGAACACTTGCCAAGTCAATTTCAGATTGTGAATACTCCCGATAGGGCTCACATAAAATTAGATCAAATTTCGTTCCTAAGGAAGAAAGGGACATTTTCGTACCAATCGGGCTTCTGCTCGAATCGCTCTGGGAACATTGATGTCTTTTTCAAACTACTGTTCCCACTACCTATTACAAATTGTGCGAATCAACTTAGTTTAACATTGTCCACAAAAAACTCTGCGAGAAACCTCTATTCATCAGGTATTGAAAAAAAATGGGCATATCCTCCCTTTGTCGTTTTACTTCCTTTTAGCAAGGCCTATGAGTACGCTTCAAACAGCGATTCATCTTACCTTAAAATGCATGCTGAAAATATTGCAGATCAAGCAATCGATTTTATAGCTCAACAATCTCATAGAGGTTATTCTTCGGGAAAACAGTCCAGACCTTTGAAGCAATGGCAGCAATACCGAAAGAATAGAGTTTACACCCGACTGGGAGCTTCTATACAGTGTGACTCTGATCGTATGAGGTATTTGGAACTGGGGCAGCGTTGGTCTACGCTAAGTAATGATGCTCAGGTGGGAATCTCTTACTCTCGCGACTCTTCACAGAAAGAAAGAGATTATAAAGAGGAGTACTTGGCTTTTACAGCTGGCTTACAGCACAATTTGTATAGTACGGAGTTCACGCCGGTGTTTGGTGGAGATTTAAACTATGGTAGGCTGTGCCAGTTAGAGTCGGCTAAAAATGGGAATCAAAGTAAGCGTTGCCGAGGTGAATTTCGCTATGGATTTTACGCTGGATATGCGTTGTTTAGAAAGTCACCGGTGACATTGGATCTGGGAGCAAAGTTGCGCTTTGGTTCAGATGGTTCTAACTATGGGCCGGTCTCTATTTTGATTGGGGTTGGAATTTAGTGTATTCGGATTTGCGTCTGCATGCCTGGGTAGTGAGACTCGAAAGAATGAGGCTCAATAAGAGCCTAACAAACAACTAGTATTTGCTATTCTGAGCAATCCATTCCTTAAGATCATCAAAAGCCTTAACCTTCTCAGGTTCATTGTAGATTTCATGACTCAACTCAGGATACTCAATAACCTGGTTCCGTCGCATCGTTTTCATGAGGCTGAGTTCAGCCCTTTAGCGGGCACAGCTATACTGCGAGCGCTGCAAAGCGCTCTGCAGCTGTACTACCTGGGCTTCCAACTTGATCACGATAAATCATATCGACAATCTCAATCCCTGCTATTGTTTTCGACGCTGACCAGAAATTACCAAAACCCTTTACCCGCCTGGGACACAGTGGTATCAAGGTGACTTGTGACACCTACGGACAGCTTGAGGCTAGTCAGGTGGAGGCTGGGAGTGCTTTTCTCAGCACTAAAACGGTGCCTCATGGGTGCCAGTAGCGTCGTAATACCAAATCCAACTTAACTCACTTGCAAGATTGCTCGCTAGTTCGCAGAGAGGTCTGCCATAGCCCTCCATTCACAGTGGCTGAGATCACAACTGACTCGCCGCTATATATGAATATGACTTCCTTCTCGATTCAGGGAAGCTATGAGGTGAGGCTCTTCGACGAGATTAACTTTAGCGGCACTGATCGCGACTACCGGGAGGATGTCCGATCCCTGTTCGATCTAGGCTTCGACGATCGAGCGATGTCCTATACGATCGAAGAGATTGCTCCTTAAGCCGACTTATTCCCGTCTAAGCTGACACTAGACCAGGCGGCACAGCCCTTGGTCTGTCTCTAATTGGTGACAGACAAGAACTGTATTTTCATCAACTTAGAGCGATTCCAATCAAATTCTGTCTCTATTTAGGCAAAAAATCGAAAGATCCAAAAAACTCTCATGAATGCTGATGACAAGCCATCTCACTTTTGGATATAGCTGGTAGCGATGGCGCGCTTTAGAAGCCTTCGTAGCTTCTAAAAACTTAAACTTGTCTATTTGGACGATTGATTTGATAGTCCATAGACGTTTTTGAAGAGAGCAGATCATGAGCAGCAATAACCCACTTTTTTCCGAGCCTTGGTTTTGGCTGGCGACGGTTCTTGTAATACCATATATAATCAATGAACTTATCGCATTCGCATTCGTGCTATCGCGATCCCTCCAAATCTGGGTTAGCAAGTTTAGAACAACAAGTGAGTCTAGTACTTGTTCCTCGATTCCCTCGAATCTATCAATATCCGTCGTGGTACCTGCTCATAACGAAGCCCTCGTAATTGCGCCAGCCATCACCTCTATCCTTGATTCACACTATAAAAATTTCGAAGTTATAGTGGTCAACGATGGCTCCCAGGACCAAACCCTTCAGGTTTTGAAAGACGCCTTTTCCTTGGAAGAGCACCCGATTCCTATTTACAATAAACTTAGTGAAACTCCCGTGCGAGCTACCTTTCAATCCCGAACTCACGACAATTTAAAAGTTCTACATAAGAAAAACTTGGGTAAGGGCAAAGCCGATGCTCTCAATTGTGGAATAGGCTACGCTCGATATGAGCATATTTGTGTTGTAGATGCCGATTCGACTTTAGAGTCGAATTCCCTAGAGCTGCTGTCACGGCCATTTATCGAGCGCCCCGAAACCATTGCCGTTGGTGGATCAATTCGATCGCGAGCCATTCAAAAATCAGATAGCTCGAAACAGGCTAGCTTTAACCCATTGGAGTGGGCACAACGGGTTGAATATGCAAGGATCTTTTATTTAGATCGCGTGGCACTAAGTTCCTTGAATCTCAACTATATCATTTCTGGTGCGTTCGGCCTCTTTCGTCGTGATGCTCTACTAGCCGTGGGGGCCTACGAGTCGACCTCCCTCGCAGAGGATATGGATCTTACCTTAAAACTTCATCGCTACTACCGTGAGCAGGGACTCCCTTATCATATTGGCCACGTTCCAGAAGCCAACTGCTGGACCCAAGTACCCTTCGATCTCGCCAACTTTCAGCGACAGCGCGCCCGCTGGCAAGCTGGGTTTATCAAATCCTTTTTCAACAACAAGGATATTGTTTTCTCTAAGAATCTAGGCCCCTTAGGCCTTGCTATTCTACCCTACTGCATGATTAGTTTATTCGAACCAGCTTTTGCACTTTTGAGCCTTGGGCTAACGGTTGCTGGGGCCGTTTATGGCAACATGGGCGCGACTCTTTTAGCGAGCTTTCTCATCTGCCATGCCTTATTTTCTAGCACCTACCTGTGGTCCATTTACTTGGAGCAAAGACACAGACCAAAGGATATGAAAGGCTCGACCTTAAAAAATTATCTAGCGTGGTTAGTCTGCGGGAAAGTCTACGACATGGTCGCCTTCAGCTTTCGTGTCACAGGTTACATCAAGTTTTTCCGCAAGGAGCACAGCTGGGGCAAGATGGAGCGTCTGCGCTGTGCGAGCGCCTACTGCGGCCAACCGCTTCTTGAGCGAGCTGAAGCCTGATGAAACGAAACGCCTTAGAGGCTATCAACGGCCTGCGTTTTTTTGCAATTATCCACCTTATTACATTCCACTTTCTAGCTCATCACAGAGCGGTGTTCAAGAACGAGGGCTATTGGGCCGAGCTGCCATCGTTTCTCTTACAAGTCATAACTTCTGGAGCTACAGCTACTGGCCTTTTCTTTATCCTATCCGGTTTTATTCTAACTTATGTATATGCCTCGCCCGATCTCAAGCAGATCAAGGGCTCCAAAAGTGAATTTTTTAGAAATCGAATCGCTCGTATCTGGCCACTTCATATCACAATCATGACTGGTCTGCTCATTTTCCAAGGCCCCAATGCAGTTGCCGGCATGAAGCAATGGCTAATCAATGCCACCCTCCTACAAACCTTCATTCCCACCAGCGTTGATAGTTGGAATACTCCGGCCTGGGCTGCTTCTGCTATGATGTTATTCTACGTCCTATTCCCAATCTTGCTTCGTTTTTTCGCCAAGAGATCCCAGCGTTCTCTGGTGCTGGTGAGCCTTTCTTTAATTGCCTGCAACTGGCTTTTGTGTACTGGATTTTATCATACATTCGAAGGCCTCTCAGCTGACAATCGTCGGCTATTTATTGCTTCGTTCTATTACTCACCAGTTATCTGGCTGACTTACTTCTCCCTAGGTATCATCACGGGACTCCGGCTATTAAGATCTAAGCAGGAAGAAAAGATCACAAGGTGGTCTGGGCTAAGGGCAGATCTTATGCTGCTTGCAATGCTGACCTCTTTTCTTTTCATCGGTGCCGTACCTCATGTATATATGCGCCACGCCCTATTCATGGCCTTTCAGGTGGTTCTGATCGGTGCCTTAGCTCATGAAAAGGGAGCCCTAGCGTGGCTCTGCCGAAGATCGTGGGTTCAAAAGCTAGCTCATGCCAGCTTTACCATGTATCTACTTCACGCACCACTTTTTACCCTTTGGACCAAGGCTCTGCGCCCCGAGGGACACATGCCCCTATGGGGAATCATTGGCTACTACGGAGTCCTATTCACCATTGCACCCTGGCTAGAAAATCATTTTGTGCCACGAGGCCGGCGCCTTATTAATCAGCTCCTGACGCCGAGAAAGCCTCAAATCTCTCCGCTCACTGGGGAAGAAACTGTCTCACAAGCAAGCTTCCCGAGCGACACGAGTCTTAAGTCGGGGGCGTGACTCTATAGCTGTTAATCCAGCCCTAAGATCAGAAATCAAGTCCCCTGCGTCTTCAATTCCAATAGACAAGCGCAGTAGGGTATCGCCTATACCTGCCCTAAGACGCGCATCTGGGTCCATGGCTGCATGAGTCATGGATGCTGGGTGGGCGATCAAACTTTCGACTCCGCCCAGGGATTCTGCCAGTGAGAAAAGCTTGAGTTGGGATAGAAAAATGGGGATATCTTCTGCATCAGCTGCTAGACTAAAACTAATCATCGCTCCGAAGCCATCCTGCTGCTTTTTAGCCACACTGTGGCCTTCATGAGATGGGAGACCCGGATAATACACTTTCTTCACAGCGCTGTGGTCAGCCAGAAAACTTGCTACCTCCTGTGCATTCTTTTGGTGTTGAGCAAAACGGATCGGTAAGGTTCTGAGACCCCTGAGGGTGAGATAGCTGTCAAAGGGCGCACCCGTTAAACCAAAACAATTGGCCAACCAAGCTAGGCGCTCCGCTAGTTCAGGGGTCTTCGCGACAACCGCACCGCCAACCACATCGCTATGGCCATTGATGTACTTAGTTGTTGAATGAACCACGATATCAGCCCCTAAGGCAAAGGCCTGCTGCCCTACTGGCGTTAAGAAGGTATTATCCACCACGAGTAGCGCTTTGTCAGGGAGGTGATCCGCTACGCGACGAACGTCTGTAATGCGAAGCAGAGGGTTGCTCGGTGTTTCTAGCCAGCAAAGCTGAACGTTTTGGTTTTTAAGGTCTCCAAGGGCGCCGGGACGGTTAAAATCAACAAAGTCAACGTGAATGGAACCTCGCTTTCGCAGGTGGTCTAAGAGCCGGTAGGTGCCGCCGTAGCAGTCATGACTGGCGATCACCCTATCTCCGGGAGAAAGGTGCTGTAAAACAAGATTAATCGCTGACATGCCGGTGTTTGTGATGACCGCACCAGCCCCCCCTTCCAAATCATTGATCGCTTCTGCAAGAAGGTCCCGGGTCGGATTTCCGGATCGAGTGTAATCGTAACGCCTCTTGCTTTGATATCCTTCGAAGCTAAACGTTGAACTTAGGTGAATCGGAGGAATCACCGCACCATGGTGGGAATCGTCTTCAACTCCTTGACGAACAACACGGGTCACAGGATGAAATGAATTTGAACGGTTATGACTCATAAAACTCTACCTCCCTAAAAACCGGGGAATCAGCTCCCACAGCAAGTCTATTTCTTTGAGAAACCCATCGTGCCCATAAAGGGAGTGATGGAGATGAAGAGAGCCTTCTGTCAAAGCAGAAAGCTCTTTGAGAATCGATGGTGGAACGAGCCGATCCTCCCAAAACCCAAGGATATGGCATGGAGGCCCTTCCAAAGATGGGTAGGGGCAAGGATGATCGATAGATGCGGAGAGCGTCTGGTAGCAGGCGGGGTTCACCGCCTCACTGTAGCGTTTGCCTTGAGCCTCGATGTAGGCAACCACTGTATCCCCTTGAAACCGTTCCTCAAACTCTTCAGTGGAACGATAGGTGGTCATCGCCAAGGCTCTCGCCAAGGCAACCCCACGCTTCTGAGTCGAAGTATCGCCTTCCGAACTTAGACTCATGATTTCTCTTTGGATATGCCGCCAGGCACTTGCCATAGGATGTGGTCGATGGGCGGCGCTAATCACAATCAAGCGCTCAAGGCAATCAGCAAACAATGAACGAAAACTCAGTCCAATCTGCCCACCGTAGGAAGCGCCTACAAAGGCTTTCAACTGAGGAATCCGATGATGGACCATGACTTGCTGGATCGCTCGGGCCTGAACCTCTGGACTGACCTGCGTTGCAGAGGGCCAACTGTCGTCTTTGGGTCCTGAGCTTCCATCCCCTCCACCAATAAAATCAATGGATAGCACCGCCACTTGCTGGGTGTTGATAGCCTTGTGAGGACCAACCACGTCCCGCCACCAGGGCTGCCGTCCGGCAATCGCAAGCCCAGCGCCACGATGGGCAGAGATCCCACCCTGAACAGCTACCCAGGGCTGGCTTGGATTCCCTTGCAGATGATAGGCAACGTTAACCTTTGGAATTTCCGCTAGGCCCAAGACATCTCCAGCAATGGCTAAGGTCGCCACATGACTGGCCTCACTAACTTGGGAAATCTCTTGATGGTCTTTGTGTGTATCTAGCACGGCGTCTCCTGCAATCGATATGCGGAGACAGTCGGGAGAGTGACAATTAGCCTAAGCTAGGTTCATCTCTCGGAGACATAATCCCCGCAGGAGTTGGCACCTTTCCTTGGTAACGAATACCTAAGTGGTTGCCCCGACGTCACTGGGCCTGTCCCTCAGTCGGTCTGGATGAATACCTTTATGAAAAATCAAATGAGACGAATTGTCAACGAGTTGAGAAA
Organism: Pseudobacteriovorax antillogorgiicola; assembly: GCF_900177345.1. Classification (NCBI taxonomy): domain Bacteria; kingdom Pseudomonadati; phylum Bdellovibrionota; class Oligoflexia; order Oligoflexales; family Pseudobacteriovoracaceae; genus Pseudobacteriovorax; species Pseudobacteriovorax antillogorgiicola. The sequence continues at coordinate 16,208 of NZ_FWZT01000039.1, read as the reverse complement.
ACTTTTTACAGTGGAGGGCTTCCAAATGGAAAGGTTCACGGCTAGGACCTGCTTGGCAACAAGTCCATTTCCATCTTCAGTAAAGGCCCTAACGCGAGATTTCTATATCTAAGATTTTTTTATTTTGGAGGATCCATTTCTTCTTTTAAAGTTAGCTTGATTTTCCTAAACTCTTTTTTTCTTTGCTGAAATTCTTGTTAATTTGCTAGGGAGGTTAAGCCGCCAAATTCAGAATTAACCATAGATGAAGTTTGCTTAGCTTTTATTTCTTCCATATTTCATTTCATCAAGTCACGAGGTCAACATGAAATTTTTTGATCTAGTTACAGCCATTTTCGCTTTTTTCATAGCTTCATCGAGCTTTGCAGAAATCTCAGTCGATATTCGCAATTGCTCAGGTAAGAGTATATCGATAAAAAGCTACAACGCCAAAGACGGCTCAATGTCCAGCTCATACGATTACAAAACGGCAAAAGCTGGCCAAAAGAAGACTTTGAAATGCAAAGGCCAAGGAAAAGGATTCTGTAAAATCCGTATCTGGGGACCAACCTGCGGTAATGGATCCTTAAAGTGGACCAAACTTTATCGACTTGACAAGAACAAAGTACATGTCGTGGAATATTCTGGGAGATGGAAAAAAGAGGAACTCGAAGGTGAAAAAGGTAATTACCCCGTTCTAGACTTAGAAAAAGATGCAAACGACCCAAGTAGTTCTTGTGCTGGTTACACTCAGGTAAGCTGTTAGTGAAATTTTAATTATTCTTAGATTCTGTGTATTCTTTGATCGATAGATCAAAGGATTCAGGAGGATCTAGATGCATTTATGAGGCTCTAGGACTAATCAAGGGAAATACTGTAAAGGAAGAGCTCCAGGCCAGACTTTTACTGGCGGTCTGGAGCTATATCGTCAATATGTTCACGAAGGAGTTGCATCGCCCAAGTTTTTGAATCAGAAATGACATGCCAGAGGAGCAAAAACTGTCAACGTACATACTGTTCAGAGCACTCTCCAGTCAACTCATCTCCTATCGACAATTTGCTGGAAAATCGAGACTTGTACGTCAACCATGGTTCTTGGAAGGTTGAAAACGCTACTTCTCGTAATAACAAGATAGTTGCAAGATAGTTGAGCCCTGACGATCAATGAGTAAACTTCTTGATGAAGTCCTTGTAGCCCTGATTATCGAGGGAGAATACAAATAGCGATGCTAATCCACCAATCGCAAGAATGATGACGAGCGCGGCTGCCAGAATAGAAAAAAGGGTACTCATAGTGCTTCATCTCCGAGAACAATAGTAGAAAGTATCCTATGGTAGCATGAGCCTAAGCCCCCTTCAACTGGGAGTGCTACTAAGCAAAATGTCCCCGGCATAGCTTCTTATCCGTTGAAGGTAGCTATGACTGCCCTTGATTGTTTCCAAGTAGCCTCTTACTTCAGGCTTGTAAGGGATCATGCCCGCAACCACGTTCAGGGCTTCAACCTTAACCTGCGCCCCGTAGTCACCGTCAACTATCATTCGTACCAAATCATAGGTTCTAGGATCATGCACATGAGCCCCCAGCGCCTGTAATGCTTGCAACAATACAGCTTCACGGGACTCAGTTCTCAAGGTCTTGGCCAGCAAGGGTAACGCATCCTTGCTGGCCACATGCTTCAACCCATAGACCGCTTGGGCTGCTAGGACCTCATCAGATGAATCGAAGTATCTCGAAAGGGTGGATAGATTTTCTTGGCTATGGCTATTATTAATCGCTGCTAGGAATATCAGCTTGTCATCATCGTTAGCGTCTCTAAGCTGCGCTCTGAGGTGACTCAAGACCAGATCATTATGTTCTTTATGGCGAGCGAGCGCCCCAAGGCTTAGTATCCCCATCGTACGTATCTCGCTGTCATTGGACTGGCTAAGATCCATCAGATGATTTCGAACTGCAACACTCGGCTTTTTGAGATCCGACAATGCAAAGGCGGTCTGTTGCACCACATCCGGCGCATGACGATTGCTTTCGCTATAGAAAATCAGTTCATCTTCAATATCAACAGCATCCATGCTAGCAAAGGCCCCCATTATCAAACTCAATTGCCAGTCATACTCGGTAGTGCTCTGAGCGAGCTGCAATTGATCCCAAAGTACATTTTTAAACTGAGGATTGAGGTGTAACATAGCCTCCAACTGGATGAGCACAACACCAATATTTTGATCATCAAAACCTTGAAGTGAAACTATCTTTTCGAGTAGTTGCTCCTGAGTCAGACCTGAAAGCGCCTGCTTCATCCGTACTGTAGTCATCTCTTTGTTTGCTTCTAGCGGCTCATCGGCGGCTACCGCATTCATCTTGCTTAGCCGGTTTGCTAGCGGATTGAATAAATCGAGACCGCGACGACGCTGTTGAAACGTTAGCTGGATTTGCTGTGCCCCCAAGACACTAGAACCTTCGTCATACTTTCGAATTGCTAATTGATGATCTAAGCCTATTAAGAAACCGTCCCTATGGTAGCTAAACAAGCCTTGAGAATCTTTCTGGACAACCAGGCTGGGATCTCCAGCTACGTGTAGATATGACTTAACCAGTGAGAGTCGGTCATTGTTCACGGTGCTGCTCATTCTAAGGGCAATAGGACCGTTGGGGCTAGGTTCGGACCCTGACCAAGTAGCCCCAACGGTGAGTTGCGACTCCTGTGGCAAGCTCACCTGCACGGCAGCCGCAGCGCCACGCAGGAGGGAGCTTAGCCATGGAGCCATATCTTTAGAAACATAAAACTCTTCGATACCACCAACCTGATCGAAGTATAGAATCTCAAGGTTTTCAAGATTGGTGTCTAGTGCCATGGCCTTCGGGGCTTGAATCTCCATGTTTTTCAGGCGCATACCTGCCAGCATGCCTCGGGAATCTTGCTGATAATAACGAATCACAAGATCTGCTTCTAACTTTAGTGCTTCGAGGGCCTCAAGCTTAACAGAGCCAATGCTAACTGTGGTTTCAAAACGAGCGTGGTATTGAAGCTCATCCCCTGGAGAGGTCGTGATGCGAAAGACCTGTGAGCTAGTCGTTAAATCAGCTTCGGGACTCTGAACCTCAGGCCTCTCTTTAAGCGAACTTAGGAACCCGAGGGTCAATACTAGGACAGCAAGAAGACCAAGCACTTTCTTAAGCATAACGAATCTCTCCAAAGGGTTAAGCAATAGTCTAAGGATTAGAGGCGCTCTTCCAAACGTTCGTCGATCAGAGTCGTGTTGTTTTGGATACCGCCAAAGGTAAATAGTGTCTTGCGGAAGGTTTTGGACCCACGGAAGAGACGCTTGATCCGAGCAAAGATGGATACCCGACCCTTCAGGAGAGTCTGATTGTTTTGAACCTTCAAGGCTGCTGTAAGAGTTCGGCCCCGAAGTGCTGCATCTAGCTCGGCACTGACGCGATTATTAATAAACGTCAGGGAGCCCTCTACCCCAGCTTTGACCAACAATAGATTTAATCCTGCATCAGCACTACCACTGACGTTCACAAACGGCTCTACTGAACCATTGAACGCAAGGCCATCGGCCTTGTAATCAAAGTTTGCACCCATGGTACCTGCAATTGTCCCACCTACAGATATGGGCAACCCGACAAAGAAGGTTTTACTCTTGCGTATGCTTCGGGTAAATTGCTTGTTACCACGTACCGTTCCATCACGACTTACGAAAACGCTTTTATCCAAAACTTTTACATCGGTCACAGTAGTTTTAGATCTTGAATCTGAACGAGTCGATTGGTTGACGAGTGAAATACGTTTTCCAAAAACAAAGCCACCAGCAGAAAAGTTTTGGTCGACCTTTACTTTAGTGTTATCCCCTTCAGATGTGAACTTGCCGTTGCGAAATACTCCAAAAGTGCTGTTATTACCAGCTGTTTGATTGATCGCGGTGCTCAGCCTTTGGGGCTGGATCACGCGCAAAGGCTGCTCACGACGCGCTTTATCAGCTTGTTCATTGAGCTTCCACTTCTGATCTTGGTCTTGTGGTACAAGTATGGTCTCAACGTTTTCACCAAGCTCTGAATCCCATTTCGTCTGGCTTCGAACCTGCTCGTCACCCCAGCGACGGTACTTCCTCTTGGTATTCTCAGTCCAGTCATTGATTTCATCCCATGCGTCTTCAGCGGTGATCTGGCGATCCCGTTGCCAATTGCCCTCGCTGTCATAAACGGGAAGTGTAAACCTTGTATCCGGCCCGATCTCTGCTGCCTTTAAAACAGGTGTTGGGATCGAGCCTCCACCCACAAGAACTGGGGCTGTGATGTCCGAAATAGGCTGAAGGTCAAAAAATCCACTTTGCCCTTGACTGAGGCTTGGCATGAGTAGCCCAAACACTACTGAAAGCCTTGTTAAATTCATGAGATTCTCCATGTCCGTGGTTTAAGGGATGGGGTTTGCCCCGTTCGTTGTGACTATTAATAGCCAATGCTGGACCCGCACGGAACTCGAAGAGATTAGCTTTATGTGAGGTGAATTGATGCGAACTTAAATGTCATATTTACGCATCTAGATCCCGAAGATATCCAGTAAAACAACAGTGACCCAGGCGCTGTCATGCAGGCACTTGATGAATCACTGGAGCTAAATAAAATCTGTTTAAAGCAATTGAGACCTAGTGACTTTTACGCGTTCAAGTGTCATGATAGAGGCCAGTTCCAGCGAAAACCGAATGAATAACAAGAGGATATTGTCAGTGAGAGGCCTTACACTACTACTTGTCTGCTTATGCTTAGCCTCATGCTCCCACGCCAAGGCCGATAAGCCCCTCAATGTCCTAGTTCCCGAGGTGGTGATCACCGAATTCTATACGACCATTTTAAAAAAAGCCCTCCCCGAAGCCAAGATGATCTTCGCTCCTGTGCCACGAGCGGGCGCAGAGTTTAGACGAGAACGGGCACCTTGTTTTCTAGGAACTGACGCACCCACGGCAAAAAAATACTTCCAGGTTGATACTATCTCAAGCGATCCATTTTTAGCATGGGGTGTTGGCATCTATACTCCCCGAGACAAGCCAAAGATCAGTAACCTTGAACAGCTGAAGGGCAAGGTCGCTGTGGTCGTTAGAGGCAACAACTTTGTTAGCAGCGCCCAAAAAAAATTCGGTTTAGCAAAACTTTATGTCCTTTCAGAAGATAAAAAATTATTTATATTTCTTGATCAGGGTCGCGCCGATGTCGCCTTCTACTGGTATCCTTTGCTCCGCAGCAACAGAGCCAAAATCCACCGCGACGAAAAACTGTCGATTCACCAAGCGACTTCTGCGTTGCTTTGTTTAAATAAGCCAGAGAATCAGGTGTATATCGATCGTTTTAATGCAACCTTACTGAACCTACGAAAAAGCGGCTGGCTCAGGCAACAGACTGATTTGTTACTTCAGCACTAGCCATGAGAGCCTAACGGTAACACAAACTGCGAACGTGACATGAAACTCATATCTTACAGACCTAAAGAAATTCCGATACCCAATTATGTGAGCCTTAGGTTATCCTTAACAGAACATTTATGCCCTGAGTCAGTGACTTAGTTTCATAGGGACTGTTGACGTTTCGAAGTTACGTAGCTGGTCTGACTAAAAGAAGACAAGCCAAGGAGCGGAGAAGAGGCATATCGGCAATGTGGTGACGACAAGCAACAACGGATTGTATTTATCAAGGCATACCGGATGCTTGTCTTCGAGACGTCAACAGTCCCAGTCTTCCTGAGACGATCAATTGCGGAGATAAAGAGTGCACCTTGTTATTGGCATCTTGATTTTCGGTATCACAAACTTCTTAACCGCAGAACCTCAAGAAACCTTGAAACTAGTGTCCAGTGAGAATGCTCCATATGTGAGTTCTTCAGAGGAAAAGGGGGTGCTGCTAGAAATTACCGAAGCTGCTCTTAAAAAAGCCGGCTACCAGATAAAAGTCGACTTTTTCCCTTGGATAAGGGCTAAGGTATATGCCAACCCCAAGGGTTATCACGGGATCCTGCCACTGTTTGGGCAAGACCATTTTGAAGATGGATTTGTCACATCAGATCCAATATTAAAAAATGATCTCGGGATCCTAAGCAAGCAAAGTTTAGATGCCAAAGATGGAACCGATCTTTATCGCTATCTTGCTCAAAACCCATCCCTTCAGTACAGTGCACTCCGGGGTGATAGTATCAAATTCCCTTTTCTTAGATCAGGCAACCTAACTCTCTGTTCTAGCAATCAACAACAAATCGAACTGCTAGGTTTGAACCGAATTGATGCTGCGATCATTGATAAGCATATTGCATCTGATATTATCGTCAACAGCCTCCCCCACCTGATCAACAAACTAAAATTCACCAATCTCGACCTCAAAGACCCTTACTACTACCTTGGATTTTCCAAAACGATCCCAGATCACTTAGAGCTACGGGATCGTTTTAACAAGGCTCTAAAGGAAATACGATCTAGCGGTGAGTACCATCAAATCGTTTCCAAATATGGCTTTCATCGACATGAAAACTACATTGGTAAGAAAAATATTGTTATTGGAGCTGTAAAAACTCCAGAGACATTAGCCATGAAAGAGCTTAGTCAACACTATCAAAATAAGTATCCGAATATTGAAATCATCTGGGAAATTCTGGATGAAACCCAGCTTAGAAACAAGCTCTGGGGTGGCATCAGACTAGACTATGTTCCCTATGATGTTATTACTATAGGTTCATTTGAAAGTAGGGTTTGGCCCCGAAAAAAGTGGATCGCACCAATCAACACCGCTGCCTACGACCTAAATGATTTTATAAAACCTGTCATCGACTCCATGAAGTATGAAGATGAAGTCTATGGAATTCCGTTCTACTCTGAAAGCGTGATGACTTACTATAGAAAGGACGTTTTCGAAAAAGCAGGCATTGCAATGCCTGCCCAACCCACATATCAGCAGATCTTAAAGTATGCGAAAAAAATTCATGATCCTAAGAACAATTTCTATGGTATTGGCATAAGAGGTAAGCCTGGCTGGGGCCAAAGTATTGCTTTTATCAGTCTCCTTGTCAATACATTTGGCGGCCGTTGGTTCGATCGCCAGTGGAATCCTGAGATTGACTCTACTGAATGGCGTGATGCCCTGAAATTTTACAAGAAATTATTAGAATTTGCTCCCCCACAGCCTTGGGAACTTGGTTGGCAAGAAAACCAGAACCTATTTAGCAAAGGAAAGATAGGAATACTTGTAGACGCCACCTCCCTTGCCGGACGACTTTATGATTCAAAGAAGTCAGAAGTCCATGACAAGATCGCCCAAACCAAAGCCCCTAGGTCGAAGTATTTAGGAGGGGAAAAGTGGTTATGGTCGTGGGCCTTTGCCATCCCTGCAAACACCTCTAGTAAGGCAGAAGCAAACTCCTTTATTCGCTGGGCAACCTCTAAGGAATACGTTCGTCTTGCTGCAAGAACCAACGGTTGGGTCAGTGTTCCTTTGGGAGCTCGGTACTCGACATTCAACAAGCAGTATAAAAAAGTAGCGCCATTTGCAGACTTTGTCTTACAGGAAATCATAACGTCAAAGTCGACGAATTTTACTGCAAAGCCGATACCCTACAGCGGGCCCCAGTTTGTTTCGATACAAGGCTTTCCTGCCATTGGTAAAAATGTAGCGAGGAATATTTCCCTCTATGTCCAGGACAAGCTTAGTTTAGCAGAAGCACTTGCCGATTCTCAAGCCTTTGCTAAACACCATTTCAGGCTAAACAATAGACTAGAGAATTAGAGGGTAGACATCATTGATTCTCAATGCTTCTTCACCTTTATCTTCCGCAATCGATAGCTGGTATAGTAGATACCATAGCCCGAAAACACAATGAACAGCGACCCAAGAGATACTAACTTTAGAAGCGGGTTATTAAAGTCCTCTCGGTCTTCAAAATCTAAGATATGCAACATCCAGAAAAAATCAAATAGACGCCAGAAGTGATTTCTTCTGGCCTTGATCTCTCCAGTACTCCCATCGAGATATAGGCGAGTCCCCCTTAAATCATCAAAATCCACGACAAACACCGGCAGGGGACCTTTGTATTCTTGAGGAGGATCAGCATCTAGAAAATACACCTCTGAGATACCAGCTGAGCCTTTGTAGTCTGCCTGGGCAGACCGCCTGATTGCTTCTTCTGACATCCGTTTCACTTGTTTTCCGGAAACCGCATCGTATACAAGCCAGCCAATCTCTGTTTCGACTTTATACACTGGGTCGTTGCCTGCACTATGTACTAGTTTAAGCTGTTTGATAACCTTATCACTAAGATCCGGTAACGACGTCAATGGGACTACAGAGTCAAGGTCTATCTCGGTTGCGCTCTGCCTAGCCAAATCTCGTCCCTTAACCTTGTCGAAGGGAACCCAAGCAAAGTAGATACCACTGATGATCCAAAACAGGAGCTGAACTCCTAGAACTAGACCAACATACTGATGGAATTTTCGTAACTTCACCCGCGCTTTCTTAGAGATCATAGTTTACCCTTCCTAAAATGAATGAAGAGTGCTTTTATCAAAAATCGACCTTAAGTCAACTAGAGTAAGTCACGAAAATACCTACATGCTGTATTTTTCTCTGATTTACGAAAGTCTTTGACATTATATCTTGCTAAACCATTTCAATTCTTCTAACACTATGTTGGTAGTGTAATCTTCACGGGATGGCTCATTGCGACCATTAATTGCAACCATCATAGCAATCGTAACCTTGCTTTCTCAGATCGGGGCAGCGAAGGCACTAGTGCAGTCATGTCGATGTGCCGAAGCGTTAGAGTCAGGAAGAACCCTATCTTGCCACCATATTGCTGACCAGGACCGTGAGAGTGACGAGATTGTAGAGGGAGCACGCTGGTATCAATGCACCTGTTTTAAAGCTAGTGCACTCTCGACTCTGTCCAGCTACCTTGCTCCAGATTCCATAATTCTGGACGAATACTTAACGTTTTCATCCTTTAGCAACTGGCCGGCACTGTTAGCCCCCCACAATATTTATAAGCTGCTTGAGTTACCACCTCCTCGCCTGTAGGCCTTAGACGCGGTTCGCCAAGGCTTTAAGCCTAAGCTTTCTGCTATTTCAGTTCTCAGAAAATATCATCATTCGGGATGCAAAGCCTAAACTTTTGTATCCGGGAACTACTATTACCTAAAGGACAAATAATGAAGAAGACTATCGGGCTGGTAGCAGCCTTTGCCCTTACAGCATGCAATTTCGATTCTAACGAGGAAGCTGCTCCTCAACAAAGCAATGAAGTCATGATACCTTTTTCCATGACGGTCAACGATCGTCCTGCCTCTTGCGGAGAAAGCTACTCCGGGTTATCTCTTTCATCCGCCACCCTTGAGCTACGGGATTTGAGGTTCTTCGTCCATGACGTAAGGCTTGTTCAAGACGACGGCTTAGAAGTTAAGGTCAATCTGGAGGCGGACTATCGCTGGCAAACAGATCGGCTAGCCCTTCTCGATTTTACGAGTGATGATTCCAACGCCTGTGCTGATCGAGGGACATCCGGCACAAGGGCTTTTCTCAAAGGTCAGGCTGATATTAGCAAGCCAACGGAAAAGCTACGCTTCAAAGTGGGAGTTCCCCCTGAGCTAAACCACCTAAACGCTCCATCCTTGGAAGCCCCACTCAACGAGCCTGGAATGTGGTGGTCCTGGGCAGGTGGATTTCGGTTTTTCAAAGCTGACTTTATCAGCCAAACCCGTGAAACTAATGTGGAGCGATACTCACTTCATACAGGGGCCGTAGGCTGCACAGCTGAGAGCATCGAAGGCCCCTACAAATGTGCCAACGATATGATCGCTGAGGTAGAAATTGATTTCAATCTAAATGAAGATCAAGTCAATATTGATCTTGGACGCATCCTTAGTTCTTTCGACCTCAATACAGGCAGAGGCTGCATGGGGGCTAGCAACCTGGGCCTTGGCCCAGATAGCACTGGCTTCAAACCCTGTGATGCAGTCTACGAGGCCTTTGGCATTACACTCAACCCTAATTTAAGTGCACCAGAGCAAGTAGCATTTCGAAGCCAGACCTATGCTGGATCTTTAGATTTAAGTATTGAAACCGCTGACTTAAGTGACACACGAAATCCTAGCCACTGGCCGCACCCGGACTACCAACGCCCCCCAAGCCTCGATATCACACTGAGTTCACAATCGACCTCAAAGCGAAGCCATGCTTTGGGAGATCCGCGCTTTGGTGAAAATTGTCTACGTTGTCATCAGATACAAGGCCCTGGCCCCGGACGATTTGTAGTTGGCGGTACACTAATTTGGGATGACGGTTCAGAATATGATGCCGGTGGTTTCGTAGAAATTGGCTCTGGAGACGGAGCTTGGGGAGAGTTGGATCCAGAGAAAAAATTGCAGAACTTCGCAGTCGCTTTGCGCCTACCCATAGACGGCAATGGCAATTTTTATGCAACTGAAAACGAAGGCGTTGATTACCAATCTCAGTCCTATCAAGCAAGAGTCGTCGACAACAACGGCCGTGTTCTATTAGCCATGGCGCCAAAAAAAGTAGGGGCCTGCAACTCTTGCCACAACGGTTCATTTTCTATCACTGTGCCCAAGAGCTTATTTTGAAAGTCACAAGATCATTGCTAGGAGGCCTTGGCCTCCTTCTTATCGAAGGCTGTAGTTCGGAAAACCATCAAGAAAACTTACATGAGTGGGATCTGCCTCATTATGTGGAGCAAACAGATGTTATGTCTCGCGTAACAGACGAGAGCATTGCCTTAGGCAAGGCTCTGTTCTTTAGTTCAAAGCTTTCCCTCAATGGTAGGCTTTCCTGCGCGAGCTGCCACGACCCCAAGCTAGCCTTTACCAAAAACGAGCCTTTGCACAATGGGGTTTCAGAGGAGGCAGGGATACGGAATGCGCCATCTCTAGCCAACCTCGCTTTTGCTCAGTTTCTAACTTGGTCAAATCTGAAACTACGTAGTCTTCAACATCAAGCCATGGTCCCACTTTTTGGTGATAATCCCATCGAAATGGGGGCATATAGCAACATGGAAGGCATCATCTCTGACTTGGCCAACGATGACGAACTGGGTGAGCTCTATCATGCCGCTTACGGCATACAAGCTGGCTGGAACTGGGATAATATTCTGGATTCATTGCAAGCCTTTCAACTCACGCTAGTATCACTCGACAGTTCCTATGACCGCTATCTTTCCGGGGACATGTCTGCGCTCACTGACTTAGAGAAACAGGGATGGGCTCTTTTTAGATCACCTAGGCTTGCTTGTTCTCAATGCCATGGAGGCCCACTTCTATCAAATAATTGGCTTGGTGGTAGTGAAGAACCAGAAAGCATTTTCTTCAATAATGGCTTATATGGGGTTCCCAATCAAAGCATGAACTACATGGACGGTGGTGAAGCACATTACCCAGCGGGGCATAGTGGATTAGGGGAGTTTACATTGCAATCAGCAGACGATGGCAAGTTTCGTGTTCCCAGTCTAAGAAACGTCGCTGTCACAGCACCCTATATGCATGATGGTAGCATAGGCACCTTAGAGGATGTCATCTCCATGTATGAGCGAGGAGGACGGCAGCTTACGAATGGTCATTGGCAGGGAGATGGTCGGCTGAACCCCAATAAGGACTCCGCTGTGAAAGGTTTTACGCTTACCCAACAGGAGCGCGAAGCGTTGCTAGCTTTTCTCAACGCTCAAACAGATGAGGCCTTTCTAGAATTCCAAGAGTAATGCTGCGCGTAATTAGTCAAGCCCTGTATATAGCAACCGAATGTGCTATATACTAAGGCTGTCTGAAAAGAACGATATCATCGCCCTTTCATCTCAATCCATGACATAACTTGACTCTCAACGATGGTCAAAGGAAGTGGACCTTGACCAAGTAAGAAGTCATGAAATTCAGCAAGTACAAATTTCTTTCCAAGTTTCTCTTCGGCTAGTTGCCTCAACTCCTGAATCTTGATCATCCCTATTTTATAAGCCGTTGCCTGCCCTGGAATGACTAGGTACCGGTCGATCTGATTAACGACGTCGCTCATAGGAAAGGATGAGTTATTTTTAAAGTAGTCAATCGCCTTTTGACGGCTCCAGCCTTGGTCATGAAGTCCCGTATCAACGACCAGCCGCAAAGCCCTTCGCAATTCCCAATTCAGTCTTCCGAAGTCTGAGTATGGATCTTTGAAGCCACCCAACTCTTTGGCTAGAGCCTCCGCATATAAAGCCCAGCCCTCTGTATAAGCCGTGTTTTTAAAATACCTTTGAAATTGAGGCACACCCTGTCGCTCAATAGAAATAGATCTCTCAAAGTGGTGCCCTGGAACGGCTTCGTGATAAAAGAGAGACTCAGCTAAATAGGTGGGCATGCCATTCATATCAGCTAGGTTAGCATAATAAACTCCAGGCTTCGAACCATCGGGAACTCCGGACTGGTAAAATGCGGCGCTGCTATTTTTTTCTCGATACGGCTCAACTCTCTTGATTTCTAGTTTTGCAATTGGCATCCGACTGAACGCAAGATGAATGTTATCTTTCATAAGCTGCTTATACTGCTCCAAAGAATCAATATAGAGTTTCCTGCCTTCATCGGTATTGGGCAAAATAAACTTTTTATTGCTTCTCATATGGGTGAAAAACTCTTGAAGAGTACCCTTATATCCTACTTTGTCTTTGATAAGCTTCATCTCACCATGAATGCGCGATACTTCCCTAAGTCCTAGTTGATGAACCTCAGACGCTCGCATTTGTGTGCTGGTAAAGTAGTTGAGTCTGTTTTGATAGTACTCTTTGCCTTTGGGATTTCGCCACAGCCCATCATCCGAGCGATTCGCAGCCTGGATCTTCTTTACCTTAGTCAGGAATTTTTGCAGTGCGGGGTGAACCCTTTTATTCAAAGTGTGTTTAGCTTGCTTTAAAAGTGCCTGCTTGTCTTTGTCTGATATTTTTAAGGTTTCTACCTTATTCCTAAAATCTGAAAAGAAAAGTTGCTCGGAGCTGTTATCAGCTATCGGCAGAGATTTTAAAATTTTCTGAAGAGCATCTTGTATTCGGGTATAGGTTTGATGAGACCCGTAGATCTTGTTTTTAACCGCTCGATCCAATCTCGTGGAAACTCCTTGCAAAGCGCTTGGAATGCCACCCAACCGTTTTAAGTAGGCTTGAGCGTCTGATAGGCTATCGACAGTGTGATAGTTAGTCAAAAGCGATACAAACTCCTTGTGTACACCCCGCATGTGGTTGATTGGCGAATGATGAACGCGCCACTGATAGGCTTCTAGCTCTTGTTCGTATTGAAACTTAATCAAGTCGTAAACCAACTGATTTTTTTGGTTTAGCTTCTCTCTAGAAAGTTCTGTTTTGAGCCGCTTAAGATGCTCCTTGGCCTGTTCGAAAACTTTGCTCTCCCCTTGAATCGAGTAGTCGCGCCATCGATCGAAGCCTATCTTCTTGCCTTGTCGCGTTGCCACTTCGGGTCGTAGTTCCAAGTATTCAGCGTATAGATTCTCGAATAAAGCCTTAGCTTTCTCATCTTCTGCGACAGCAAACCCTTTGGTGCATATAAAAGCAGCGAGTCCAATGGTAAGTAAGTATTGCACGTTCTCTCCTCGATTCGTACGTGGGTAACATCTGGCAGTCGACCTTAGCAGAAATAGAATAAAAAGACGATCGTTAACATGTCATCTGTGCTGCAAATGGGACATGCTTGGCGACTAGAAGGTTTTGAGGCTTGCATTGAGAAGGGATAGTGGGCTTAGTGACGCTACATAGGAGAGTAAGCGAGCGCCAGTTCAATCTTTATGCTTGATGACCTTGCTCCTTAGATCTACTGACAGCGCCATAGGGACTATGGGAAAAATCTCTATCGCAGTATCGATCCCTTGAGCAATCTCGCACCTTAACTTTTGCGAAGGGCCCCTTAAGTAGAAACCGGTAACAAGTCAATAAGCTCTTTAGAGCACTAATCGTTAGGAAATAAACCTTTTCACGTATAGCCTCTAGAGTTAGTTTAACTAGCTATAACGTCTTAAGATTCATAAGACTCAGAATTTTTTCTGTCGATATTGAGTAAAAATTTCGTCAGCTATTCGGTAAGCAACTAATAATCCAACCTTCTATTTGAATAGGCAAGCGCTAGCGAACTAAGCACCAATAGCTTCAATGAACTTGATAATGCCCATCATTCCAGCTTCTTACTCCAATTCCCAGTAGAATCCCGCAGCTTGGAACAAAAATCGTATAGGAAGTTCATGTACCAAGATCAGTGAATCCAGAAATATGTTTGCTGTTTGTGGTGAGTTTGAAGATTATGGAGGAGCATCATGAGAACTCTAATTACAGTTATGCCATTCATACTTCTTGCCTGTGGTCGCCCCCCCACTCGCATTGAGTTGAACGAAGGAGCTCAAAGGCTGCCCGTAGATTCATCTGTAGATGAGGAAGCTACCGTGCAAGAAGAAGAAGATGAGCTAGTACCAGAAGACCTATTGGTAGAAAACGAAGAAGAGAAAGCTGAGCCGGAAGAAGCACAGTTTGCGGAAGATCCTGAGCGTCTGAGTCTCAACGTGGTTTTTCATCTCGGTGATTCCCAGCTATGGAAGGATGAAGCATCACTTAAGCCAGTGATTGTTGAAACTCAAAGGATTTTGTCGCTAGCTAAAATCGAAATTATTCCTCAGTACACTACAGATGATGCTCCAACTGAGATGATGGATATCTACTTTGCACCGGAAGTACCTGGCCGTCCCAATATTAATGGTGTGAGCTTTGGAATGGCGGACCGAGAGATCTACGTCATTGACAACGTGGGTCTTCAAAAAGTTGACGATAAACGCCCTCCACAGTCTGATATTCCAAGGTATATACCAGGGGCCAAACCAATGATGAAGTTGGCAATCACCCAGGATCAAGCAGAGCAGGCTAGAACGACTGCTCATGAAATAGGTCACCAGCTAGGCTTACCCCATAGGCAAGATACGACCAATTTAATGGCCAGTGGTACAAGCGGCTGGACACTCAACGAGAATGAGATCCAAACCATGAGGACGACAGCTGTTCAGCAGTTTGGAGCTAAGAACATAACCAATGCGATGCTTCTCCAGGAAGATTAAGTAATGGCTGCAAGAGCCCATAAGGTTATCTGCCAATAGCAATGGCTTTTTTGAACCACTGTTTGCAACAATGGGCGATTTCGCCCAATCTCTTCCAAGTAGTGATCACATAACAAGATCACTATGATCAACTCAAAAAGTTGACCTTCTAGCAGAATGAATTTGCTATCTATTCTTGCAATAAAAGAAGTGACGTGGTCAATAGAGTGCCGAGCCCAGTGAATCAAGCTATACGAGGAAAAGAATGATCGAAAAACTGATTAATCGTTTTAGGTCGTAAGGCTTCTTGCGGTGACCCAACAATATTAACAAGATTTTTTACCAGTAATTGCATGAATAAACCAATCTTCTGGGTTTGAATTATCAATCAGAAGGAAATACTAATGATGAAATCTAAGACAATCATAAAAGGAATGACGTTCATAAATCTTCTATGTTTACCTGCCTGCGAAACTCACTCTTCCCAGGAAGATGGGCATAGGATCACAGAAGACGACACACCAGAAGAATCGAATCTTCCGGAAAACAGTACTGATGACGGTACAGTAACAATGGATAATATGCCGAAGGATGATTCTACTACACCTTGCCCAAAGGCGAGTCCTGTTGCACTTGAAATTTTTGGTGGTGTCTCTATAGGTATAGAAGATGAAGTGGCGAAGTCAACTGTCAAGATCTCTGGAGCATCAGCAGTATGTACTGGAACTATCATTGGTAACAAACACGTGTTAACGGCAGCGCACTGTCTACCGCTCAGTGAAAGTGATTATATTGGGTTTGGTAAAAATGGAGAAGATGATCGAATCAACATTGCAGGTTCAGTAGCGCATCCGGAGTACCCAAACTTTGAATATGGTGCCGGCAGCGATATTGCCATAATTTTACTCCAGAATGAGATTCCTTCCTACGCAAAACCAGTAGAGCTTGATAGCCCTCAACCTTGTCAAAGTATTATTCAAGCAGGCTATGGTCTAACTAGGGAGGAAGAATTGGGAGTTCTTCATAAAGTTGAGGTCTTAGTTCGCTATGTGCCAGGGGAGTGTGAGACAAATCTGCCGATAGATTAGTATAATGTTTGCGCGGTAGTGAAAGGTCTCAAAATGACAAAGAATCAAGA